>JBAUGX010000215.1:0-4356 GCA_049679965.1 Vicinamibacterales bacterium | reverse complement strand
CAATCCGGCTAAAGCCGGATCCCACAGGTGATGACGATGCTGTCGGACTACTTATGCCGCGACATTGACCTTAATCTGCCGGGGCTTGGCTTCCTCGCGCAGCGGCAGGCGGATGGTCAGGACGCCGTTTCTGTAGTCGGCTCCGACCTTCGTCACGTCCACCGTTTCCGGCAGCGCGAACGAGCGGCTGAACGCGCCGTAGCGCCGCTCTACCCGATGGAACTGCTCTTCCTTCACTTCCTCGGAGAGCTTCTTTTCGCCCTTGAAGGTGAGCGTGCCGTTGTCGACCGTGATGTCGATGGCCTCGCGGGTCATATCCGGCAGCTCGGCCGTGATGACGACTTCGTGGTCGCCGCTCTGATAGATGTCCACGGGCGGCGCCCACACGCCTTCGCCCACGAACCCGAAGTCGCGAAATGGATCCCAGCGAACGATAGCCATGATGCCCTCCTCTTATCTCGCTGTTATTTCGAGGTCCCCGCATACTCCGCGTCGACGACCTCTCCCTCTTTGACATCCGAACCGTGCGAACCCTGGGAACCTTGGGAACTCTGTGAACCCTTGTAGAGCTGTTCGGCGAACGCATGCGACGCGCGCTGCAGTTCCTCGGTCGCCCGCGTGATGGCCGCCAGGTCGTCCCCTTGCGCGGCCTTCCGGGATTCCGCGATGAGCGATTCGATGCGTGACAACTCGCCGACGGCCACCTTCTCGCGATTGTCGTTGACCGTCTTCTCGACCTGATAGGCCAGCGAGTCGGCCTGATTGCGCGCCTCGACGAGATCGCGCCGGGTCTGGTCCTCGGCCGCGTGGCTCTGCGCGTCCTTCACCATCCGGTCGACTTCGTCTTTCGACAGGCCGCTCGCCCCGCTGATGGTGACTCGCTGTTCCTTCCCCGTCGCCGTGTCCTTGGCCGCCACGTTGACGATGCCGTTGGCGTCGATGTCGAAGCTGACCTCGATCTGGGGCACGCCCCGAGGCGCGGACGGCAGGCCGACCAGCTGGAACCGGCCGATCGTGCGATTGTCGCGCGCCAGCGGCCGCTCGCCTTGCAGCACGTGCACCTCGACGCTCGTCTGATTGTCAGCCGCCGTCGAGAACGTCTCGCTCTTGCGCGTCGGAATCGTCGTGTTCCTCGTGATGAGCGGCGTCATCACGCCGCCGAGCGTCTCGATGCCGAGTGACAGTGGCGTGACGTCGAGCAGGAGCATGTCCTTCACGTCGCCCGTGAGCACACCTCCTTGCACCGCCGCGCCGACCGCCACGACCTCGTCGGGATTGACGCCCTTGTGCGGCTCCTTGCCGAACAACTCGCGCACCAGTTGCTGGACTTTCGGCATCCGGGTCGAGCCGCCGACGAGCACCACCTCGTCAATCTTCTTCGGATCGACGCCGGCGTCCGCCAGCGCCTGCTTCACCGGTCCCATGGTCCGCTGCAGGAGATCGTCCACCAACTGTTCGAGCTTCGCCCGCGACAGCTTGACCTGCAGGTGCTTGGGTCCGCTCTGGTCAGCAGTCACAAACGGCAGATTGATCTCGGTCTCCATGGCCGTCGACAGCTCGATCTTGGCCTTCTCGGCGCCTTCCTTGAGTCGCTGAAGCGCCATCTTGTCCTTGCTGAGATCGATGCCTTCGGTCTTCTTGAACTCCGCGGCCAGCCATTGGATGATGCGGTCGTCGAGGTCGTCGCCGCCCAGATGCGTGTCGCCGTTGGTCGCCTTCACCTCGACGATGCCCTCGCCGACCTCGAGCACCGAGATGTCGAAGGTGCCGCCACCGAAGTCGTAGACGGCAATCGTTTCGTCCTTCTTCTTGTCGAGACCGTACGCGAGCGCCGCGGCCGTCGGCTCGTTGATGATGCGCAGCACGTTCAGCCCGGCGATTTTGCCGGCGTCCTTGGTCGCCTGCCGCTGGGCGTCGTTGAAATACGCCGGGACGGTAATCACCGCATCGGTGACCTTCTCGCCCAGGTAGTCTTCGGCGGACTGCTTCAGCTTCTGGAGCACCATGGCTGAAATCTCTGGCGGCGAATACGTCTTGCCTCGCGCCTCGACCCACGCGTCGCCGTTGCCGGCGCGCGCCACTTTATAGGGCACACGGCTGGTCTCGCTCGAGACCTCCTCGAACTTGCGGCCCATGAAGCGCTTGATTGAGAAAATCGTGCTCTCTGAATTCGTGACGGCCTGGCGCTTGGCAACCTGACCAACGAGCCGCTCGCCGTCTTTGGCGATCGCGACCACCGATGGCGTCGTGCGCGCGCCTTCCTGGTTGACGATGACTGTTGGCTCTCCGCCTTCCATCACGGCCACGACGGAGTTCGTCGTCCCGAGGTCGATCCCAATCACTTTTGGCATTGTCTGTCCTCCCCCAATCACTTCAAGAGTCCAACAGAGTATAGGGATGATATGAGCGTATGTCAAGAAGATAATCTACTAGCAATACACTCATATTACTGCTGACCCTATCTGCCTCTGAACCCTGCGCTTATGCCGACGGGCTGGCAGCCGGACAAGGCCTATGCGATGATTCCAGGCAGTCTTGCGTCTTCTTTTCATCGGTGACATCGTCGGCCGCCCCGGGCGGGATCTCGTGCGGCAAGGGCTCGACGCCCTCGTCGCCCACCACCGCATCGACCTCGTGATCGCCAACGCGGAGAACGCCGCGGCTGGCTTTGGCATCACCCGCGGCGTGGGGGATCAGATCCTCGAGTGCGGCGTGGACGTCATGACGTCGGGCAACCACATCTGGGACAAGCGAGAGGCCCTCGACTACATCGGCGCGGAGGCGCGCCTGCTGCGGCCGGCCAACTATCCACACGCCGCACCCGGCAACGGGAGCTATCTGGCGAGAACCCAGGAGGGACTCCCGGTGGGCGTGATCAACGTCATGGGACGGGTGTTCATGCCCCTCGTGGACGACCCCTTCGCGGTAGTGTTGCGGGAAATCGAGGCCCTGGCCGCGCGGACGCGCGTCATCTTCGTCGATTTCCATGCCGAGGCCACGTCCGAGAAAGTGGCGATGGGCTGGCATCTTGACGGCAAAGTGACCGCCGTCGTCGGCACGCACACACACGTCCAAACGGCGGACGAACGGATCCTCCCGAAAGGCACGGCCTATCTCACGGATGTCGGGATGACCGGACCGCATGATTCGATCATCGGCGTCGAGGTCGAGGCCGCGCTCGGCAAGTTCATCAGCGGCCTGCCCGCCAAGTTCGACACCGCGACAGGCAACCCGCGCCTCAACGCGGTTATCATCGAGGCCGACGAAGCAACCGGCCACGCGACGGCCATCGAGCGCCTGAGCTACAGCCTGGAAGAGCTCGTGGAGATGGCCGCCTCGGTCTCTGAATCGGCAATCTGAAATCTGCAAACTGCAATGTCCGATCTCTTTGACCTGCCGTTTGAGGAGGACGACGACAGTCAGCAGTCGACAGTCGACAGTCGGCAGTCGGCCGTTGGGGCTCGGCGCGTCCTCACCGTCACCGAGCTCAATGTCCGCGTCCGCGACCTGATCGAGACCGAGTTCGGTGAAATCTGGGTCGAGGGCGAGCTCTCGAACTGCCGCGTCTGGAACACCGGGCACCTGTATTTCACCCTCAAGGACTCGGCCGCGCAGGTCCGCGCGGTCATCTTTCGATCGGCTCTGCGGTATCTGAAGTTCAAGCCGACCGACGGCCTGCGCGTCGTGGCGAGGGGACGCCTCTCGGTCTACGAACCCAAGGGTGAGTACCAGCTCGTCTGCGAGCACATGGAGCCGCACGGCCTTGGCGCGCTTCAACTCGCCTTCGACCAGCTCAAGAAGCGCCTTCAAGAGGAAGGGCTGTTCGATGCGAGCCGGAAGCGGCCGTTGCCCGCGTTGCCGCGAAAGATTGGCATTGTCACGTCGATCGAGGGCGCTGCCGTCCGCGACATCATCAAGGTGCTGCGACGCCGCTACGCAAATGCCCACCTGATCATTCGTCCCACGCGGGTGCAGGGGGAAGGCGCGGCGGCCGAGATTGGCCGAGGGTTGGGAGCCATTGGACGAGTGCCGCACGTGGATGTGGTCATCGTCGGCCGCGGCGGCGGATCGATTGAGGATCTCTGGGCGTTCAACGAGGAGAGCGTCGCGAGGGCAATCGCCGCTTGCCCGGTGCCCGTCATCTCCGCCGTCGGCCACGAGACCGACGTCACCATCGCGGACTTCGTGGCCGACCTGCGAGCGCCCACGCCGTCGGCGGCGGCCGAGATGGTCGTCACCGCGAAGGACGAGTTCATCGGGCGCATCGATCGACTGCGCGATCGGATTCGGGCGGCGGTCGGCGCGCGCGTCCAGGGGCGGAGCCACCGCCTCCACGCCCTCGTCGGCCGGCCGGCC
>JBAUGX010000214.1:0-35507 GCA_049679965.1 Vicinamibacterales bacterium | reverse complement strand
GCGGCGAAGGCCGCGAGCGCCTGCTCGGAAGTTTCGAGGGTCGCGCCGACCATCCGCTCCGCCATCTTGATCCGCTCGCCGAGGCTGACCTCGCTGTCGATGAGGGGCAAGAGCAGGTTGCGCAACTGCGGCGGCAGGGCCTGCTCGAGAAACTCGAGCGCGTTCGAGTGGACGACGGCCTTCCCCGACTGCAGCCCCACGTACGCACTGTGCAGATCGTGCTCTGGCAACAGCAGCTTCATCAAGCGGAAGATGCGCTCGATCTCGCGGCTCATGGATTCCTTGAGGCCTTGCAACGCCGGCTCGTTCGTGACCGCTT
This sequence comes from Vicinamibacterales bacterium, assembly GCA_049679965.1. GTDB lineage: Bacteria > Acidobacteriota > Vicinamibacteria > Vicinamibacterales > CAVVIG01 > 2-12-FULL-65-11. The sequence continues at coordinate 35,188 of JBAUGX010000214.1, read as the reverse complement.
CGACCGAAATACGGCCAAGGAGCTGGTACGAACGGTAGTGTCCCAGAATTTCTGCCGCCAGCACGGTTTCAACCAGCTCCCTTTCGAGCCGCCGGTCAGGGTTGAGCTGCCGCAACTTGTTGAGCGCCGCGACGGCTCGAAGCCGCAGCAGCGGATCGGGATCCAGCAAGTGTTCAACCAGCACCTCTTCGGCGGAGGGCGTCGCCATTCGCTGCAGGACGTCGGGGATCGCGTACCGCAGTGCGGGACGCGTGGCGCCGGCGTCGAGCGCCGTCCGCAAGGCGGGGACCGCGCCATCCCCGAGGGCGACGAGCGCGTCGGCGGCGTCCGCAGATAGTTCCGGGTCCGCCAGACGGGGCAGGACCAGGGGCACCGCCGAGACCTTCTCAAGCGATGCCGCGGACCGAATGGCGAGGCGCACAACGTCAGGCGCCAGGTCGTTCAAGAGCGCGGTGAGCTGCTCCTCGAAGCAGTCGGGCAGCGATCCGATGACGCGCGCCGCTTCGAGCCGCGATTGATGGCCGTCAGGCCCCTCGTCGGCGAGCGAGGTGTCGAGCAGAATGCGGACGGCGCCGAGCTTCTGTGTCGGCCCCGGACGCGCCAGAAATTGTGCGATGGCCGAGATGACGGAGCTGCCGCTCATGCCGTCGAGTTCGGCAAGGCGCAGGAGCGGGTCCATGTTACTCAAGCGAGCGAGATAGAGGAGGGCTTCGGCCCGCACGCCCAGGTCGTCATCTCGCAGCAACTGCTCTACGCGCGGGAGGACCGTGCCATCGTCGGCCGCAGCGAGCAGGGCGATGGCCTTCTTGCGGATCTCGGGCAAGCGATGATCGAGCAGCCGGCGCACAGCCTCGTGTGAGACCGGCGTATCGCGGCGCTCAAGGAGCGCCAAGGCATACAGAATGTCGTCGGGATTGTCGGCACCGAGTGCGTCCGCCAGGACATCGGTGGTGGATCGATCTGAGACCTGCGCGGACAACCGCTCGGCATCTACGCGGTGCTCGTAGATGCTGTTCCGCAGGTTCTGTACGTACTGGTGCTTGGCCGCCAGCGCGGCCCCGATCCATCCGACGAGCAGCAGGAGCGTGACTGCGCTGATCTGGCTGGCGTTCGAGGCGTTCAGGCCGAACAAGACGACGCCCACGAGCACCACCAGGGCGCCGGCGCCATCGCCAATCCGCCACACGACCGTGTCGATGAGCGCCTTGGCGTTGGCCATCTGGCGCGCGGGAATAGGGAGGTAGAGCAGTTCCACGCTCGACCGATCGACGGAATAGCGCAGCACTTGATCGCTGCCTTTGAGCAGGACGGCGGTCAGCAAGGTTCCCGAGACGAGCACACCGAGCGAGCCGAAGGTCAACGCCACTGGCACGACCAAGAGCGCCACGCCGAGGCCGAACCGCCTCAGTAGCCTTGAGGCAAGAAAGAACTGCGCGACAAGCGACAAGGCGCCCGCGTAGATATTGAACAATCCGAAGAAGGCGGCCAGCTCGTCCGTCCCGGGAATGTAGCTGTGGGCCATCGCCCTGAACTGCCAGGCCACGACCGTCGTGACGAGCGATGAGAGACCGATCAGCATGGCAATGGCGCGCAATGGCGCCGACTGCCACACCAAGCCGAGGCTCTCCGCCAGGCCGCGCGGCTCTTCATGGCCATCAAGGATCTCGGCTGGATCGATCCGCCGATCCCTCCAGATCGCCACGACGAGCGCCGGACATATCGCGAGTGCCGCGGCGGCCACCAACAGGAGATTCTCCGTGCCCACGCTCATGGCGGTCGCCCTGGTGACGAGCCCGCCGACAATCCAGCCGCTGACCGCGCCGCCAGCGACAATGCCGAACAGCCTCTTCGCCTCGCGGGTCGTCACGACGTGGTTCGCCAGCGTCCATACCTGCGCTGGCAGCAAGACCCCGCACACGCTGGCCCAGACATACAGAACCGGTAGCATCCAACGCGGCTCGCCGAGCGAGCTGAGCACCCAGAAGCCGACGCTCGTCGCCGAGCACACGACCAGTGTGCCGAGGAGCAGTGATCGAAGACCAACCCGGGAGCTCACGCGCAGGTAGAGCGCCATGACGGCGCCGACGCTCAGTGCTGCCGCGATGTCGGCGTACGGCAGCGCTTCGGCGCCATACCGCCCCAAAAACAACGCATCGCGTGTGGTCTTGGTGACGACGAAGCTGGTGATGACGAGGAAGAGGTAGGCGAAGAGCAGAACAGCCCGCGTCGATTCGCCCCGGCGGATCTGGAGCAGCCGCCGAAGCATTATCTCGGGACCGGAGCTCGCGGTGCGGTCGGGACGGCGGTGGGCGCGGCTTGGAGGACGTCTCGCCGATCCAAGTAGATGGCCGTGAACACGCCGCGCTCGATGTTGAGCGCCGCTGCCCGGCCCGTGGGCACGTAGTCCGGCTGCATGCCGGTGTCGATCTGGAAGACCCGACCTCCAAACCGAACGCGAATCCGGCGGTCTCCAGTCACGGTGTGAGCGATGACGATGGCGCGGGCGTTCTGCTTGGCCAGAATGTCGTTCACCTGAGGCGCGAACGAGTCAGGCTCCTCGGCTAGCTGGCGGTTCCAGAGGTGACCATCATCCTCGCGGCCTACACCCGAGAGGTTGGCGCGCGGGTCGGCCAGGGCCTTCTCGAGGTCGGTGGTGATCTCACGTCGGATCGTGGCGTTCACGGTATCGCACGCCAGCCCGGCCAGAGCGGGTGGGATGCCGCCGTGGACGAAGAGCAGACCGTTGATTTTCGTCATGACGTTGTGCTGGCCGAGCCACTGGCCGTATACGCCCTGCCGGTCGAAGGCGCGCCGCATCTCGACATACCCGAGCGGCATCTGGTTCAAGAGATCGCTCCGGAGGGCCGGCGCCGCCCTCCGAACAAAATCCCGTCTCATCGCTTCGGAATCCGGTGACTGGAAGGCTCGGTACTCGCCGGGATGCACGAAGCGCATGTCATCCGCCATGAGCATCACCTCGTGGTTACCGAGCAAGAGATGCACGGCGCCGCCTGCGAGGGCCGCTTCGGCCTCGAGGCGCCGCAAGAGGTCGAGGGCTTGTCGCGAGTCGGGGCCGCGATCGACGACGTCCCCGAGCTGGACGAGGTGGGCCGCCTGCCCCGACCAGCGCAGTTGCGCGTCGATGAGGCCGGTGGCGCGGAGGATATCGACGAGCCGCTGGTAGGCGCCGTGGACGTCGCCGATGGCGACGATCCGGTCTACGTTCTCGATGGCGCAGGGAGAATCTGCGGCAGCCAGGCGCGGCGAGGAGGGGGCCGCGAGGAGGCCGAGGAGGCCGAGGAGGACGATGATTGCCAGACCGCTGGCTGGACCAATCGAACGGTGTGTCATCGCTCTGGCAAAAACATCTGGTTCCCGCCTCGGTCCTTCAGCAGCCTCTTGAATGTTTTCACGATGGCGTCGCGCCGCTTCATCAGCGCCTCGAGCCAGCGCTCGGGGCGGCGGCGGTGGCCTGGGCCTCGAGGATGTCGCGACGGTCTGAGTAGATCGCCGTCAGGACCCCATTCTGGATCTCGAGCGCGGAAGCCCGGCCGCCCTCTACATAGGCTGGCTGCATGCCCGTGTCGATCTGCAGCACCTTGCCGCCAAACCGGACGCGAATCCGGCCGTCGGGCGTCACGGTGTGGGCGATGACGATGGCGCGGGCGTTCTGTGCGGCCAGAATCTCGTTCACCTGAGGTGCAAATGACTCAAACTCTTCAGGCAACTCCCGGTTCCACAGATGGCCATCTTCGCGACCAGACAGGTTGGCGAGCGGGTCGGCCAGGGTTTTTTCGAGGTCGGCCGTAATCTCGCGCCGGATCGTGGTGTTGACGACGTCGCACGTCAACCCGGCCAGAGCCGGCGGGATGCCAGCGTGGACGAAGACCAGTCCGTTGATCCTGATCATCACGTCGTGCTGGCGAAGCCACTGACCGTAGATGCCCTGACGGCCGAAGGCTAGCCGCATCTCGAAGTAGCCGAGCGGCGTTTGCCGCAGCAGATCATCTCGAAGATTCGGCGCAGCCCTGCGAATCATGTCTTGCCGGATCTCTTCGGATTCCGACGACTTGAAGGCGCCGTACTCACCTGGATGGACATAGCGCATGTCGCCGGTCATGCGCATCACTTCATGGTTGCCGAGGAGCGCGTGCACGGCCCCGCCGGCGCGGGACGCGTCCTTCTCGAGGCGCCGCAGCAGGTCGAGCACCTTGAGGGAGTCCGGACCGCGATCGACAACGTCGCCGAGCTGGACCAGGTGCGTCTTGCCGCCTGTCCAGCGCAGCCGGGCGTCGATCAGACCGGCCCTTCCGAGGATTTCGACGAACCGGTCGTACGCGCCATGGACGTCACCAATGGCGACGATACGATTGACGCCGTCGATCTCGCAGGGAGATACGGCAGCGGCGAGGGGAGGCGTCACCCTTGACGCCGTGAGCAGGCCCATCGCCAGCGCGCCGGCAACCGAGAAGCCGATCGCACGGGCTCTCATGAACATCAAGGGAGAAAGACCTGGGCCTCGCCGTTGGTCGCCGCGAGCTTCTCGAACTGCTTCACAATGGTGTCGCGCCGGCTGAGCAAGGCCTCAATCGTGCCACCTTCGACGAAGCCACCGATTTCTCGTCTCAATGTGTCCCGATCGAGCGCCTTCAGCCGCTCGAAGAACGCCCGGTCGATCCGCGTCCGCTGCTTCTCGAAGGGCATGGTCATGAGACCGGTGAAGGCCCGCGAATGGTCGATCTTGATGAGGTTCCAGGCTCCATCGATGAGGAGATTGCCGGCGTTGTCGTCGATGTTCGCGGTGAGGTCGTCGAACACGCGCTGCCGATAGATCTGCCGGTTCCACGCCTCGGTGACGGGAAGGCGCTCCTTCGCGGCCTGCACGTCCTTCAGCATGCGCGCACCATCGACCCAGAGCTGCACGGCGGATGGTTGACCGTCGACGGTCCGCTCGATCGTCGGGGGGACCATGTCCATCTGAAGCAGGCGGTCCAGCCTATAAGACGCGATCTCGGACTTGTAGCTCTCCCAGAAGCCGTCGCGCCGGCCCGGCCGCACGCTCTTGACAGACGCGCCGGCGGCCAGACCGCCCGGGGCGAAGTACCCGTGCCGCGGAGCGAGGATGCCAACGGGGGTGCCTCCGAACCGCACGAACTGCGCGGTTCGAAGGAACTCTTCAAACTCCTGGTAGCGTCCAATCCAGATCTTCGAACCGGCTTGCGCCGGCGCGGTGGGAGCAGCGGCTGACTGCTGTGCGGCGTTTGGAGCGGTGACCAGGAGCGCGAGCGTCAGCCACAACATCAGCATCAGTCGCATGGTCGTCTCCTGTGCTTTACAGCTCGAGCTGGCCGTGGAACACCATGTCCTTCAGCTTGAACTTCTTCTTGATCTCGAGCTCGCCGAGCTTCGTGAACACTTCGACTTCCTTGTCGTCGAGCGTGATCGCACCGGTCCTCGGGAAGAAGAAGCCAAGGAGCAGATTGCCTTGATCCATTTCGACACGGACGTCACCGACCGCGATGTCCGGCTTCTTGTCCCGCTTGAGGACGGTCACGTCCTTGAGGCCACCGGCTTGTCGAGAATATCGCGTGGGAACGCCGGAGATCGTCACGACGTAAAACGATTCCTTCTGGTCCAGGACCGCCTGCGTCGGTGTATTCACCACGCCGCCCAGACCTACGCTGCCCCTGACGACGGCTTCCTTGACTGGTAACGAGCTGCGCCACGTCACGGTCAACTTCAACTGCTGAGGGTTCCCATCGCCGCCGCCGGCGCGGCCGCCGCCTCCGCGACCGCCGCCCTCGGTGGCACCACCTTCACCACGAAGCGGGCCGTTGCCACTCGGGACCGCCGGTCCCTGCTGGATCACCACATTCACCTTCTGCGCCCACGGCGAATCGGTGATCATCGTGTCGACTTCCTTGTCGGACCACATCAGGAAGGGCTTCGTTTCCCAGAAGTCCGCCGCGGCCAGTCCCGCGCAGATCAGGACCCAGATCGCAGCAATTCCGGCCAACCGGCGTGTCATGTGATATCTCCTTGAACACCGCTCGCGGCGTGACGGCATATCGTAGCAGGACTTTCGCCATCAAAGTATGATTTCAGGCCACGTGCCTGAGCAGCTTCCGGACGCGCCGCGGGCGAGCGTCCGGGTCAATCCCGCCTACGAGCGGGCCACGATCCTGTGGATGGTCGTGATGGCTTCGGCGGGCCTGGGTGTGTGGCTCTGGTTGTTCGGCGGGCTCGGGGGAACCGGCGTCGTCATCTCAGAAGGCCCGCGAGTGCAGGCCGACGACGCCGAGGCCGTGATTGCGAGATTCGGTGCGCCAGAAGCCGATCGTGTCGATGGCCCCGACACGCCCGATGCGCCGAATACCACACGGACGCTGACCTATACCTCCCGGCAGCTCCGCATCGTCTTCGTGCGGCGAGCGGTCGGATCGCCGCCGCGCCGGGTGTGGAAGGTGACGGGGTTCTCCGAACTCGACGGTCAGCACCTGGTGAGCGGAGATGAGGCGCTGCGTCGGCTGATGGCTCTCTCGCCCTGACTGCAGGTCCCTAGCCCCGGCCCGACCACCAGGGGTTCAGGTCCACATGGGCCAGATCCGACAACGATTTCCCGCGCGCCGGTATCGCGTCCACGAACGCCCGCCACTTCTGCACATTCTGCGGCTCGTCGAGTGAGACGGCGCCACCGCATAGCAGCGATCCGGTCCGCGAGCCTTGCCGCGTACGGGCCCACATGCGCTGCACGTTGAGCGTCACGCCCATCATCGGCACGCGAAGAGTGAACGACGGCGGCGGGGAGGGGCGGCCGTCCCGGGGGATCTCGAGCCGCATGCCCTCGGGACTCAGATCGACGATATGAGACCGGGTGTCGTTGACCACGGCCTCGAGCGCATCGATGAGTTTTCGCGGCGAGCGGCGGACCGGCCGACCGTCGAGGATCGCCATCGAGACCAGACACATCAGCGCGGAGCGTTCGACCGGGCGCGACAGATACATGGCTCGCCGATCCTCGGCCCGGGCGAGCCCTGCCACATCCAGGTCGCCGATGACGACCGTCGGGGTCTTGAGGTTCCGGATGCGCCGCCGGCTGACGGTATGCAACCGGTACCGAAACGCGAACGAGAAATCCGCGATGAAGAGGTCGAAATTCTGTGCCTGGACCGCGTCAGCGGCGCTCGCCAAGGTCGTTGCCCTGACTGGTTCGAAGCCGTCTGCGGCGAGCCATCCGGCCAGTAACTCGCATTCTGCGGGATCCGGCGAGGCGACGACGATTCGTGGACGAGCCATATGCGCTGCCGTGAGAGTGCAGGCGGCATGCCACCCGGATTTGGCGAGGAAACGCGATCGGCCGCGGCCGGTCGGATCCACAAAGCTGAAACGTGGACCGTCAGATCCGTTACTCAGCGGTGCTTGATGAACGTTCCCCGCTGCAGTTCGCTGAAGGCCTGGCGCAGCTCGCCCTCGGTATTCATCACGACCGGCCCGTACCACGCGACCGGCTCTTCGATGGGCTTTCCCGAGACGAGCAGAAACCGAATCCCCTCGTCCCCGGCCTGGACGGTCACCTCGTCGCCGCGGTCGAAGAGCACGAGGGAACGATTGCCAATTTCGCCCGGCAGCACCGCGCTCGCAGGTGCGGGCGTATCGGTCCGGACGGGACGAGGATCAGATGCGTCGCGAAACGTCCCCGATCCGGCGAACACGTAGGCGAACGCATGGCGCGAGGTCTCGACCGCGAGTGTCTTTCGCCGGCCCGGCAGCACCGACACGTCCAAGTAACGCGGGTCGGCGGCGATGCCGTCGACCGGCCCCTTCTGGCCCCCAAAGCTTCCGCAGACCACGCGCACGCGCGTGCCGTCATCCTCGACGACCTCGGGGATGTCGCGCGCCGAGACATCTTGATACCGAGGGTTGGTCATCTTGAGCGAGGAGGGCAGATTGGCCCAGAGCTGAAATCCGTGCATCCGGCCCTGCTCGTCGCCTTTCGGCAATTCCTGGTGGAGGATGCCGCTGCCGGCCGTCATCCACTGGACGTCGCCCGCGCCCAGTGTCCCGGTGTTGCCAAGGCTGTCGCCGTGGGTGACCGCGCCCGCCAGAACGTAGGTGATGGTTTCGATGCCGCGGTGCGGATGCCACGGGAAGCCGGCGAGATAGTCGTCGGGATTGTCGCTCCGGAAATCGTCGAGGAGCAGGAACGGATCGAACTCGGTCGGGTCGCCGAAGCCGAACGCACGGCGCAGGCGCACGCCGGCGCCTTCCATGGTGGGCACCGACTGAGCCACTCGTTTGATGGGTCTAATCGACATGGTCTCTCTCTCGGAGATAAGCAGGCTCCAGTATCTCATGTCTGATACAATGCAGCGGTCGGTGGAATCTTGCCGTGTGCTGTGCTGCCTGTGTAGGCGTAACGAGCCTCTCCTGACTCGCTCCTCCTGACGAACCGCTTAGCTACAAGACGACATCCACTAACGGGTCCGACGAGTGGACCATCGGGAACTGTGCGCCGTCCGAGTGGCGCCGAGTGTCGCGTCTGCGACAGAGGAGTCGGGTGATGGGTCGTAAGTTGTACGTGGGAAACCTTCCGTACGAAACGGGAGAAGCAGAGCTCCAGGATCTCTTTGCTCGCGCGGGGAATGTCGAATCCGTGAAGGTCATGCGCGACATGGCCACCGGACGAGCGAGAGGATTCGCGTTTGTCGAGATGAGCACAGATGAAGAGGCGCAGAAAGCCATCACCGAGCTGAATGCCCACCAACTTGGCGGCCGAGGCCTCACCGTCAACGAAGCGCGTCCGAAGCCGGAGCGCTCCGGCGGGTTTGGCGGCGGTGGCGGCGGCGGTGATTCACGTCGCCGTCGTGAGCCGCGCTGGTAGCGATCCCTACGCGATCGGGGGGACAGGGCGTACGCCCTGCTCCCTCGATCGTTGGTTCACGCCCCGCCAGGGGCTTCGACAGAAAGAGCAGGATCTGTGATTCATCGTCCCGCCGGCGTCAGTGCCTTCGAGTTCGTCATCCTCTCCGGCCTTCGTGCCGCTCAGTTGATGCGCGGCTGCACCCCACGGGTCGAGGGGGGACACAAGACGATCATGACCGCGCAGATCGAAGTGGCCTCGGGTAAGGTCGTCCGGTCGAGCGACGTCAGCATCCCGCCACTCGACTGATCGGTTCCTCGCGCTAGTCGCTGAGCACCGGTAGATCGCGAAACAGTTCGAGGGATTCCGGATTCGCGAGCGATTCACGGTTCTTCACCGCACGTCCGTGGATGACGTCGCGTACGGCGAGCTCGACGAGTTTGTTGCTCTTGGTTCGCGGAAGGTCCACCACCTGAACGATCTTCGCCGGCACGTGCCGCGGCGAGAGATTGCGCCGAATCTGGTCGGTGATGGTCCGGCGGAGTGGCTCGTCGAGGGTCGCGCCGTTCCGCAGCCGGACGAACAGCACGACGCGCTCATCACCCTTCCACGCCTGTCCCACCGCGAGACATTCCACCACCGCGTCGATCCGCTCGACCTCCCGGTAGATTTCGGCCGTGCCGATTCTGACGCCCCCCGGATTGAGAACGGCGTCCGAGCGTCCGTGGATCACCACGCCGTCGTGCGAAGTCATCTCCGCGTAGTCCCCGTGGTGCCAGACGCCGGGGAACCGTTCGAAGTACGCCGCGTGGTACCTCGATCCCTGCGGGTCGTTCCAGAAGCCAAGCGGCATGGACGGAAATGGGTTGGTGCAGACCAGCTCGCCCTTCTGCTCGCGCACCGACCGCCCTTGCGCGTCGTACACCTCGACCTTCATGCCGAGCGCCCGTGCCTGAATCTCGCCGCGCCATACCGGACCGGTCGGATCGCCGAGGACGAAGCAGCCGACGATGTCGGTGCCGCCCGAGATCGAGGCGAGATGCACGTCGGGCTTGATGCCGCGGTAGACGAAGTCGAAGCTTTCCGGCGACAGCGGCGACCCGGTGGAGGTAATCGTGCGCACGCTCGAGAGCGAGTGCGTGCGGATGGGCGCGAGGCCCGCCTTTTCCACCGCGGTGAGATAGCGCGCCGACGTGCCGAACAGCGTGGCGCCGGCCGCGTCGGCAAAATCGAAGAGGACGTTGCCGTCGGGATGAAAGGGCGAGCCGTCGTACAGCAGCAGCGTGGCGCCCGAGGCCAGCGCCGTGACGAGCCAGTTCCACATCATCCAGCCGCAGGTCGTGTAGTAGAAGACGCGGTCGCCGGCGCCGATGTCGCAGTGCAGCTGATGTTCCTTGAGATGCTGGATGAGCGTCCCGCCGGCGCCGTGCACGATGCACTTGGGCGGGCCGGTGGTGCCCGACGAGAAGAGGATGTAGAGCGGATGGTTGAACGGGAACTGGACGAAGGGCACCTCGCCCGGGGCGAGTGCCGACAAGAACTCCGCCCACGCCACGGCCCGTGGCACGTCGTCGATCGCCGGCGCGTCCTGCACGTAGGGGACAACAACGACGCGTTCGACGGTCGGCAGCGCGGCCACGATGGCCGGGAGGCGAGCCAGGCAATCGTGCGTCTTGCCGCCGTGGAAATAGCCGTCGGCTGCGACGAGCACCTTCGGCTCGATCTGGCTGAACCGATCGAGCACGCCCTGCACGCCAAAGTCGGGGGAGGCCGACGACCAGACGGCGCCCAGGCTCGCCGCGGCCAGCGCGGCGATGATCGTTTCCGGCAGGTTCGGGAGATAGCCGGCCACGCGATCCCCGGGGCCGACGCCAGCATGCCGCAAAGCCTGCGCGCAGCGCGAGACGCTCTTGTAGAGCTCGGCATGACTGAGCGTCCGCCTGACGCGGTCTTCGCCCCAGAAGATGATGGCCGGTTCGCCGTCGCGGCGCCGTAGAAGGTTCTCGGCGAAGTTGAGGCGGGCGTCGGGGAAGAAACGCGCGCCGGGCATCTTGTCGGGATCGCGCACGGCCGTGCTGCCAGGTTCCCCGACGATCGCGCCGAACTCCCACATCGTCTGCCAGAAGTCCGCGGGACGGTCGATCGAAAATCGATGGAGGTCGTGATAGCTCGCGGCGCTCACACCCCAGCGCGACAGGACCATGTGTCGAAAGCGCGTCATCTGCGCGCGCTCGATGCGCTCGCGCGACGGTTCCCAGAGAGGCGCGTCCATGGCGGGGTCGATTATAGAGTCCGGCGCTTGCGGTGCGCGCGTCGTGCTGCTCGCGCGATCAGCGCTTCCTTCCGCGTGCGGCTCCATCGCTTCAACTGATGCTCGCGCCGGAGCGCGGCGCCGATCGACGTGCATCGCTCGACGAAGACGAGAGCGACGGGCCGCCGGCCCGATGTGTACCGGGCGCCGCGACCGGCGTTATGAATGTGCACGCGCTTGCACGGATCGCGGGCGTACCCGGTGTACAGGGTGCCGTCGGCGCACCGGACGATGTAGACGAAGTGCACGCGGACGATTGTAGATGCGGTCGGGTCTACAGGTGGCGGGACTGCCGGCCGAAAAGCCTTGTACTGAGGTGGGGCTTTGTGCAAAGATGTGCGTCGTGACGCCACCAAGCGGTGGAATTCTTTCCTCCCAACCTCACAAGGAGATGTGTATGCGTAGGATCTTGGCAGCTGTGGGAATGGTCGTCCTGACGAGTTCTGTCTGCTACGGACAAGTCACGCCGAACCTGGCGAAGGGTTCGAAAGCCCTCGTGTTTGAATTCAACGGGCTGACTACAACGGCCGTAACCAACAGCACGACTGGTCCCATCAGTGGCGCTGGATTCAAGTACTACCTGTCGCCCGTGAACGCGGTGCGCGGCATCCTAGAGTTGGCTATGACCAATAACACGATTGCAGCGAATCCGGGGACTGGCCAGACAGGGATCGATGGCAGCAATAAGTCCTCGGCGGTTGGCGTCGCTGTGGCGCTGGAGCATCACATGGGAATGGGCAGGCTGAGCCCCTATATTGGAGCCGGTGGCCTGTTCCGGACATCGAGCTCGGAAACTGTGAATGCTGTTGTTGGTAATCCTCCTGGCCCTCAGACCACCACAAAGAACGGAGGTGGAGGGTCCTCAAACCAGTTCGGAGGTTTTGGTACCGCGGGGTTCGAGTTCTTTCTGACCAACCAGGTAAGCGTCTCCGGTGAGTACCGACTCACGTTCACCGCGACCTCGCCCAAGGATCAGGAAGTGACGACCGGTGCGACGACGACAACGACAAAGTTTGGAAGCCAGAAGAATCTCGGCCTCAATTCCTCGGGTTTCCTGACGATGTCGTTCTATTTCTGAGCTTCGATCCTGGGCGTGCCGTCTAGGAGCTCTTAAGTCACAAGCACACAGTTCGCCCCCGGCGGTGCCGCCGGGGGCGAACGTTTTGTTGAGCAAAAGTGGTGGAGGCGGCGGGAGTCGAACTCCTTTAAGCCCCTTTCCTACAACATTTAGGCCTGTTTCCACTCGCTCAACGCCGACCATTCCGCCCAAATCGCTGGATAGAGGTACGTGATAGGTACACGAAAAGTGGTCGCGACTCCTACGCGAATTGCGGAGGTTCCGCAGGAAGGGCATACTCGTCGAACGGCGATGGCGAAGTCGAAAAAGCGACGCGTGTTTGCAGAGCTGATGGCCGGCGTGCGGGCGATGCGTGCTCACCGCGAAGGTCGCGTCACGCTCCGATCGCAACACGTCGAGCGCCGTTTGAGCGGTGGACGTTCACGCGGGAGTCCGTCGTGAGATGGGGATGATCCGCGCCGCTGGAGAGATCGCGCGGTGACTGAGTGACCGCAGAATCGTGTCGAGCACCGAATCAAATTCCTTGCCCACGTCTTCAGCCAGAAAGCGCAAGACGAAGTAGCCGTTCTCCTGCAGCATCTGATCCTTGCGACGGTCACGACGATACGCGACCGGATCTGCGAGATGCTGCGCACCGTCCAACTCCACGGCCACACGCGCATCGGCACACAGGAGATCGACCTCGAGTTGTCCGACACCATCGAACGCGATCGGCAGTATCACGTTGATCCGAAAACGCCCTTTGGTCTCCGGCAGGGTCTCCAAGCGTCGATAGAGAAACGCTTCGGTCGCGCTCCGCGCCCGGTCGGCACCGTCGGCGTCCGGGGGCACCGTCCGTGCCGCGTGAACAAACAACGTCGCGAGCGGCACGTCGACACCGTCCCGGACGAGCCTGCGCACGCTCCCAGAATAGTCACGCTTCCAGACCGGATCCGACGGCAGAATGACATCCGCGGGCCAGCCTGGGATCGCACTGGCTGGGAGAAGAATGCTGTACCCGACGGCCTCATAGCCGCGGCACCGTCGGTCGAACATGCGCGCGAGCATGGGCACGTTGAGGTCCGCGTAATCGTAAATGCGCACATCGTGTTTACTGTCGTAGAGGCGGTGCAGGCGACCCGCGTATTGAGCGATGGTGCCTCGCCATGAGACGGGAAGCGTCAGGAACAACATGTCCAGGCGCGGATCGTCGAATCCCTCCCCGATGTACTTGCCAGTGGCGAGAATGACTCTGGCGTCCTGACGGGGGATGGCGGTCAGCCGATCGGCGACGGCTTGTCGCTGCTTCTTGCCCATCCCCGCGCGCAAGACGATGAGATGGCGCACCCTCCCGGCGAGCCCGTTCTCGAGCCGGTCGACGTGGTCGTTCCGTTCCGTGAGTACGAGGGGTGACCGGCCATTGTTCACGGTCTCGACGACATCGTCGCAGATGCGACGGTTGCGCTCGTCATCCTCGACTAACTCCTGGTAAAGCGCCTGGAACTCCACTCGCTTGTCAGAATCGGGACTTCTGTTCGGCTGAAAGGTTGTCGGCTGCACGAGCACGAGGTGCTCGAACGGCCGGGCCGCCGCCTGCGCTTTGGCGTTGACTCGATGCCGAACCGGTCCACACTGCATAAAGATGATGGGATGGTGGCCGTCCTTCCGCGCGACGGTCGCCGACAGCCCCGTGACGAATCGCGCCTTCGCCTGGCGTGCCACTTGCTCGAAACTGTGCGCCGAGAGGTGATGACATTCGTCGACGATCAAGTGGCCGTAGTCAGCTACGCGATCGTCAACGACACCTTTCTTGACCAGACTCTGCATGACGGCGACATCGAGGAGCCCGGTCGGTCGGGTTCGACCGCCGCCCATGCGACCGATCGCCTTGGCCGGCATGCCGAGGAACACGGCGAGCCGCTCGATCCACTGGTCAAGCAGCTGCCGCCGATGCACGAGCACCAGTGTGTTGACGCCGCGCTGAGCGATCAACCAGGCGGCGACCACTGTCTTGCCAAATGCCGTCGTAGCGGCCAGCACGCCGGTCTCGTGCGCCAGCATCGCGTCTGCCGCCGCCTGCTGCTCGGGCCGCAGCTCACCATGAAAACTCAAATCCAATGGGCGGCCGGCGTAACGCTCATCGTGCACGACCGCGCGAACGTGCAGGTCGGCTAGTGCCTGGCGAACCTCATCGAGGCATCCTCGCGGCAGGCCGATGTGATGCGGGTGATCTTCGGCGCAGGCGATGACGCGTGGTTTCTCGTATGTGGACAGCCGCATCGCCTGCGCTTTGTAGAACTCTGGATTCTGAAAAGCCGCCAAGCGAAGCAGCCGATTTCGGAGACCGGGATGCAACCCTTCCTTGGCGATATAGACCTGATTGCCGAGGACGATCTCCAACGTGTGAGGCCGTTCGTCGAGGATCGGCGGCTCCTTGCGGTGGCGCGATGGAGGCGCTGTCCAGGGCGCCTCATCTCCATCGTCCCGGGGCGGCAGGCGCACGCCGAGGATGCGACCACGGCGTTCGGCCTCCTGGACGATCGCTTCAACGTGCGCTCGGCGGACCTTGCCGACGCTCGCGAGAAACGCCCATTGGTCTGCCCACGGCACGAGACGGTCATCGAGGAAGACACTGTGGTCCTGCTTGCGTGGTCCTTTCTGCAGCGGCAGGGCAATCAGGTTGCCGAATCCGCCCCGCGGCATCGTGTCTTGATTCGGAAACAGACGATCGTACGAATCCAGGCCGATGTCCGGTCGCCCCTCCATCGTCTCGGTCAGGACATGTGATCCAAGCCTTCGGGCTAGCGCGGCCGGAATCGCCTCGTCGAAGAAGATCCAGACGTGCGCGCCTCGTCCGGAGCGTGATCGTTCGAGCGCCGCAGGGAGGTTCAGCCGGCGACACGCGTCGAGAAAGGCCATGGCATCCTCGTGCCAGCCGGCCTTATCGAAATCGACGGCCAGGAAGAAGCACGTCTCGTCCTGCAGCAGCGGATAGACGCCCGCGACAAAAGGCTGACCATCAGGATCGCGGCCAGACAGGTGCCAGCGAATGACATCGTCGGTTACCGGAAGGAATCGACGGTTGGGACACTCGGCGCATTTGATCCGCGGCTTCTCACAGATGCCCCCCACCCACTCGTTCGCGCAGGCGGGCGCATACCCGGACTTGCCGGTCTTCCGGCTCTCGAACCGGCGTGGGTACACGTCGTCGCGGCCGCGGAACAGCGATCGGAACAGCGCGATCTTGGATTGAGGTGAGGACCTCTGGTCGACGAAGCTCGGGCTCAGCTCCATCAGTGTGACTCGGATGGCGTTAGCGGCGCCGCGCTGCCCAATCTTCGCACTTCAGGCCGGCGACTCTCTTGAACTCGCCGACGTTGGAGGTCACCAGCGTTGCGCCTCGTCGTCGTGCCTGGCCGGCGAGCAGCACATCGTACGCGCCAATCGGCGTTCCGGTGGTTTCGAGCTTGGCACGAACGGCGCCCGCCGCGCGGGCATCCTCGTCGTCAAACAGCGTCCACTCCAGGGGACCGGCAAAGAACGTCTCCAGCCGCAGCGCGTTGCTCTCCTGGCGCTGGCTCTTCGCCACGCCGTACCAGAGTTCGAACGCGACGATCGAAGACAGGAGGATGACACTGTCTCTCGCCACCGCGCGCTGGAATCGGCGTCGCACGGGTTTCGGTGCGCCGTTGATCAGTGCGATACAGGCGTTGGTATCAAGCAGGTACGTCGTCATTGAACACATCTCGCTCTGGCGCGGGCGGCTGCCGGCGGCCTTCGGGCATGAAAGGCTCAGATGCGAATCGGTCAAGTGCGGCGAACCAACCGGAGACGTCCGTGAACATTGGCTCCACGAGCACACCCTTACCGACTCGGCGGACCCTGACGCTGTCACCCTCGAATCTGAACTCGCGGGGCAGTCGCACAGCTTGACTGCGTCCGTTCCTAAAAAGCTTGGCGGTAGCTGTCATCGGACCTCCAGGTGATATATACCATGAGTCTATATCACCGGCGCTTCAGGTATGGAGGGTTAGTGGAGGCGGCGGGAGATTGAACAGACGTCCGAGACGCTTACCGTCGTTCTATCAGTCACTTGCAGCGCCAAGATGTCGTCACAGCGCTGCCGTGTACCTGATTTGTACCAACTTCAAAGGCTGCAAAATTCACTAAGTTATTGCATAGCAATAACTTAGTGATGGTGGAGGCGGCGGGAGTCGAACCCGCGTCCGAGAGTACGTCCCCGCAGAACTCTACATGCGTGTCCGTTTCTGATTTCTCATGCCCGACGTGAGGAAACGGCCAAAAACCGCCAGGCACCAGACCCGGTACTTCTCACGACCAGACGCCGAGCCGCCGTCCGATCGCCAGCCTGTTTAATGACATCTGACCCCCAACCACCAGGCGAGGTCAGGGCAGACGCTCACTGCTTATTAAGCAGCGAGAGCGTACTGAGTATCCGCAGTTAACGGATGTTCCATCGGATTTACGAGTCGATGGGGCTCGGCATGCATCCCGCGCGTCTTTACCCCCGTCGAAGCCGTGTCGCCCCCAAAGGAAAACGCCATACTGTCGCGTCGCTAAATCCCGTGCAGTCTGTCGTATACGGTAAGCTCGCGATCGGGCGAGTTGCTATTATAATGCCAACACTCGAGACGGATCCGATTAAACGCGGCCCACTGGCGCGTGTGCGAGCAGACGTATGACATTTGAGGAACAGCTCCAGCGGGCTTTCACGACACTGACCGACCGCGTGCGGGACACGATTGCGCGCGAGGCTCAGGGGGCCCTGATCACTGATCTGAAGGCGGCTGTCCAGGCCGAGCGCGAGGGCGTGGCAGGCGACATTCGGCAGGCCGTCGAACGCGACTTCTCCGACAAGCTGCATGCCGCGGTCGCCGAAGCCGAAGCGCGTGGCCGTGACAAGGCGAGGCAGGAGGGCCGTGAACTCGGCCTCAAAGAGGGCCGTCAAGAGGCCGAGAAGGCGGCGCAGCAGGCGATCGAGAGCGCCAAGGCCGCTGCCCTCAGCGAGGCGAAATCGGCCGGGGGCGCGGAGAGCGATCGCCAGCTCGATCGTCTGATCGGCGCGATCCGTTCGATTGGCGGTGCCCGCTCGCTCAGCGAAATCCTCGACACATTGGCTGGATGCGCGGGCCGCGAGGCGGCGCGGGCGGGCGTGCTGCTTGTCGGCGGCAACCGGTTCCGCGGCTGGCGATTCGTGGGATTTGGCGCGCTCGAGGCCGATAGGATCGAAATCCCTCGCGATGCGGCCGGTGTGATTGCCGACGCGCTGCGCACCGGAGCCGTGGCGTCGGGCGCGGCCCCGACCGTCAAGGATCTCCCGCCTGGGCATGGCAGCGTCGCGGTGCCGATCGCGGTGGGAGGGCAGGTCGTTGCGGTGCTGTACGCGGATCAAGGGGTCTCGCCGCCAGCGCCCGGCGCCGAACCTCCGCTGCCCGGCAGTCTCGAGGTGCTCGCGAGTTATGCCGGAAGGTGCCTCGAAGCGCTCACCGCCATCAAGGCCGCGCGCGTCCTCACCGAGGGCACCGAGCCGTCGCGGGCCGCCGCGGGTCGGGCCGCTGGCGATGGGGCGTCGGAGGAGTCAGCTGCGGCGCGCCGCTATGCACGGCTGCTCGTCTCGGAGATCAAGCTGTATCACGAGGCAGACGTCGTGGCGGGCCGGCGTGAACGCGACCTGACGAAGCGACTGGGTGGCGAGATCGCCCGAGCCCGCGCCCTCTTCGAGCAGCGCGTGGCGCCGCAGGTGCGGCAGCAGACCGACTATTTCGGCGAGGAGCTGGTTCGCACGCTCGCCGACGGAGACGCGGGACTGCTCGGGAAAAGTTAGAACTTAGAACTTAGAACTCAAAAGTCAAAAGTGAAAAGTAGAAAGGCGATGGTCAGGGGGGCTGCCGTACTCATAGCGGTGTCGGTGCTGTTCCTCGTTCCGGTCGGGACGCCCTCGGCCGAGCAGGACGGCGCAGGCTCGGTCGGCGAGCTGACCCAGACCAATCATCCGCAGGTTCCGGCCGACCTGTCACAGCTCTGGATGGCGCCAGACGGGCGCCCGGCGAGAACGCCAGCAGAACTGGACCTGGTGTCCGCCATCAAGCTCGAAGCCGCGGGAAGCTTCACCAGGGCGCTGGCGACTCTGTCGCAAGCCTCGCTTCGAGAAGGGCCCCTCAGCGGCTACGTGGACTACTACAAGGGGCTTGCCGAGCTGCGGCTGGGCCGACCCGCCGAAGCCCGTCGGTCGTTCCAAGCGCTCGCCGCCGGCGCGCCGGCTGGTTACCTGGCCGAGGCCGGTGCGCTTCGAGAAGCCGAGGCGGCCGAGGCGATGGGCGACCGCGGCGCGGCGCTGGTCACCTACGAGCGTCTCTCGAACGTCAGGACAGCCGCGGAAGCCGACGAGATCCTGATGCGCATGGGCAGGGCGGCCCTCGCGGTTGGCGATCAGGGCCGGGCGGCGGCGGCCTTCTCGCGGGTGTACTTCGACTTTCCGCTCGGTGAACGCGCGGGGGAGGCGGCCACCGAACTGGCGCGGCTGCCGGGCTTCGGCTCGCTCGCGCCGCGCGCCGATCGCATAACACGCGAGCTTGGACGAGCCGAGCAGTTGTTCGCGGCCAAGCGGTACGCGGAGGCCCGCCTGGCCTTCGCGAGCGTGCGAGCCACGACCACGGGCGACGATCGCGATCTCGTCAACTTGCGCGTCGCCGAATGCGACTATTACCTCAAGCGGCTGCGTGCTGCCCGCGATGTCCTGAAGCTCTTCATCGACAAACCTCCTCGCCAGGCGGAGGCCCTGTTCCATTACGCGCTCGCCGTTCGTGGGCTCGGTGCCCGCGACGAGTACTTTCGTCTGATACGCCGACTGGTGGACGAGCACCCTGCAGGGAGATGGGCTGAGGAAGCGCTCAACAACCTGGCCAGCGTGTACATCCAGCAGGACGACGATGCGGCGGCCGACGTGACGTTTCTCGAGATGTACGCGAAGTTTCCCTCGGGGCGCTACGCCGAGCGCGCCGCCTGGAAGATCGGCTGGCGGGCGTACAAAGAGGGCCGCTACGCGGACACGGCGAGGACGTTTGAGGACGCCGCCCGTCGGTTCGCGCGGTCCGACTATCGGCCACCGTGGCTGTATTGGGCGGCGCGCGCGCACGAGCTCCTGGGGGAGTCCTCCCTGGCCGAGGCGCGCTATGCACTCGCAGTCGCCGATTACCAGAACAGCTATTACGGGCGCCTGGCGCTCGCCCGCCTGGGCGGCCGTGCCCCAGAGCGGCGGCTGGTCGTCGACACGTCGACGGCTGCCATGCCGCCCAACGAGGACGTGATTCGGGCCCTCGTCGGGCTGGATCTTTACGACCAGGCGGTCGACGAGCTGCGCTACGCGCAACTCGTGTGGGGCGACTCGTCCCCCATCCAGGCGACGCTGGCCTGGATCTACTGGCAACAGGGCCAGGCCGAATCCGGGGTCGAACGCTTCACCCACTATCGCCGGGCGATCAACACCATGAGGCGAGCCTACCCGCAGTTCATGGCGGCGGGCGGCGAGCGCCTGCCGAAGGATCTCCTGACGCTAATCTTTCCGGTCGCGTACTGGGATCTGATTCAGAAGTACGCGATCGAGAGCGACCTCGATCCGTACCTGATCGCGGCGCTCGTGATGCAGGAATCGACGTTCGTGGCCGACATCCGGTCGACAGCCAGAGCCGTCGGGCTGATGCAACTGCTGCCATCGACGGCGCGTCGGTACGCCAAGGTCCTGAACCTCAACTACTCATCCCGGCTCATCATCAACCCGGAGGCGAATGTCCGGATGGGCACGGCGTATCTGGCCGACAGGGTCAGAGAATTCGGCGAGCTTCATTTTGCGTTGGCCAGCTACAACGCCGGCGAGGGGTCCGTGCGCCGGTGGATCGCCGAGCGGCCGGGGCTCGAGACCGACGAGTTCGTCGATGACATCCCGTTCCCGGAAACCCAGAACTATGTGAAGAAGATCCTCGGGATGACCGAGGACTACCGGCGGCTGTACGGCCCGGAATCCACGATCGCCGCCCGCTGACATGTCGAAACTCAAGGGGTCGCACAAGGCGACGCAGTTTACCGAGTCGGTCATCCGCGAGATGACGCGGCTCAACGACCTGCACGGCGGTGTGAATCTGTCGCAGGGATTTCCGGACTTTCCCGCGCCCCAGCTCATCAAGGACACGGCCTGCCGGGCGATCCAAGACGACATCAATCAGTACGCCGTCACCTGGGGCGCGCGCCCGCTGCGCGAGGCGGTGGCCCGCGAGTTCACACGGCGCTACGGGCTGCCGGTGGTCGCCGATGAGCAGGTGACGGTCTGCTGCGGCTCGACCGAGGCGATGATGGCGACGATGACGGCCATCATCGATCCGGGCGACGAGGTGGTCATCTTCGAGCCGTTCTACGAGAACTACGGTCCAGACGCGATCCTGTCTGGTGCGACGCCCCGCTACGTGACCCTGCACGAGCCGGACTGGTCCTTCGATCCTGCTGAGCTCGCCGCCGCCTTCAACAACAAGACGAAGGCCATCATCCTCAATTCCCCCAACAATCCGACGGGCAAGGTGTTCACGCGCGAGGAGCTCGAGATCATCGCGGCGCTCTGCCGTAAGTGGGACGCGATCGCGATCTCCGACGAGATCTACGAGCACATTCTGTACGACGGGCACCGGCATGTGCCCATCGCGACGATCGAGGGCATGGCCAAGCGCACCGTGACGATCAACGGGCTCTCGAAGACGTACAGCGTCACCGGATGGCGAGTGGGCTGGACGATCTCTCCGCCCTCGCTCACCGGTGCGATCCGCAAGGTGCACGACTTCCTGACGGTGGGCGCGGCGGCGCCGCTCCAGGAGGCCGGGGCCGTCGCTTTGGGACTGCCCGACGAGTACTACGTCGATCTCGCGGCAAAGTATCAGCGGCTGCGCGACATGCTGCTCGGCATCCTCGAGCGCCACCATTTCACCTGCTACAGGCCCTCCGGCGCGTACTACATCATGACCGACATCAGCGCCTTCGGCTTCAAGGACGACGTCGAGTTCGCGCGCTATCTCGTGAAAGACGTCGGGGTCGCCACCGTGCCGGGGAGCAGCTTCTACAAGGATCCCGCCCGCGGGCGCACGAAGGTGCGATTCTGCTACTGCAAGAAGGAGCAGACGCTGCTCGAAGCGGACCGCCGGCTCGCCAAGCTCGCCGCGATTCTGCCTCAGCCCCTCCGGACGTAGGCCGCGCATTCTCCATGCCCCAGCCGGCTTCGGTCTCGCGACCTGTCGAGCGCGCGGCGCTGTCGCCGCAAGCCGTGCGTCTGGCCGTCGTGGTGGCCGCACTCGGGTACTTCGTCGACATCTACGACCTGCTTCTCTTCAGCATTGTCCGCATCCCCAGCCTGCGCGGCATCGGCGTGCCCGCAGACCAGATTCTCGGTCAAGGCGTGCTGCTGCTCAACATGCAGATGGGCGGGATGCTGCTCGGCGGGATCCTCTGGGGCATTCTGGGGGACAAACGCGGCCGCCTGACGGTGCTCTTCGGCTCGATCGTCATGTACTCCCTCGCCAACATCGCCAACGGCTTTGTGGCGACTGTTCCGCAGTACGCGGTGCTGCGCTTCATCGCCGGCGTCGGCCTGGCGGGTGAACTGGGCGCCGGGATCACGCTCGTGAGCGAGATCATGCCGGCGCACTCGCGCGGCTATGGCACGATGATCGTGGCCACGGTCGGCGTGACCGGCGCGGTCGTGGCCTCGCAGGTCGGCGCGGCGTTCGACTGGCGCACGGCGTACTTCATCGGCGGCGGCATGGGACTCGCGCTCTTCGTACTGCGCGTCGGCGTGGCCGAATCCGGCATGTTCCAGGGCCTCGAGCACGCCAGCGTGGCGCGCGGCGATTTCTGGTCGCTCATCGCCAGCCCGAAGACGCGCGGGAAGTACGTCCGGGTCGTCCTGATTGGGGCGCCCATCTGGTACGTCATCGGCATTCTGATTGCGCTGTCTCCGGAGCTCGGCGCGGCGATGAACATGGCCACGCCCCCCGACGCAGGCCGCGCCGTGATGTTCGCCTATATCGGGCTGGCCATCGGCGACTTTGCCAGCGGCGGTCTCAGTCAGCTCATCAAGAGCAGAAACCGCGTGGTCGGGATCTTCGTTGGCCTGACGACGCTGTTTATCGGGGCGTACTTCACGATTGCCCATCTCTCGTTGACCGTGTTTTATGTGGTGTGCCTGCTACTGGGGATCGCGGTGGGGTACTGGGCCGTGTTTGTCACCATCGCGTCCGAGCAGTTCGGCACCAACATCCGGGCCACTGTGACGACGACGGCGCCGAACTTTGTGCGCGGTTCGCTCGTGCTCCTGACGCTGGCGTTCCAGGCTCTTCGGCCCTCGGTCGGCATCCAGGTGAGCGCCATGATCGTCGGCGGCGTCGCGCTGGCGATTGCGTGCGTGTCGCTGTGGGGCCTCGAAGAGACCTACGGCAAGGATCTCGATTACCTGGAACTGCCCTAGCCCTGCCGTAGCCCCGGTCCTATACTTCACGATTGATGTCCCCGGCCCGCCGGCTCCTCCAGTACGTCCTGCGGTACCGCCGCGATTTCCTCATCGGCCTCGGCTGCGTGGTGATGACGACCGCCGTCAGCCTCGTGGCGCCTCAGGTGCTGCGCTATGCGATCGACGACCTGACGCAAGGCGTCACCCGCGCCAAGCTGGCCGCATACGGCGGGCTGCTGCTGGCGGTCGGTCTGGT
The DNA here is from genome assembly GCA_049679965.1 of Vicinamibacterales bacterium. Taxonomy (GTDB): domain Bacteria; phylum Acidobacteriota; class Vicinamibacteria; order Vicinamibacterales; family CAVVIG01; genus 2-12-FULL-65-11. The sequence goes on along the minus strand of JBAUGX010000214.1, from coordinate 12,200 downwards.
CGGCGGCTTTTTCAGATTCCTCATGCGACGCGTGCTGATGGGCGCCTCGCGGCACATCGAGTACGACATGCGGAACGATTTCTTCGCGCATCTCGAGCGCCTGCCGCTGTCGTACTTCCAATCGCACCGGACCGGCGATCTGATGTCGCGCGCCACCAACGACTTGAGCGCCGTCCGCATGATGATCGGCCCCTCGGTGATGTACTCGGCGAACACCGGGCTGACGTTCGTGATCGCGCTGGCGCTGATGGTGTCGATCGATGCCAGGCTGACGCTGCTGGCGCTGCTGCCGCTGCCCTTCGTGTCGCTCTCGGTGAAGTATTTCGGCGGCGAAATCCACAAACGCTTCGAGGCGATCCAGGCGCAGCTCTCCGACCTGAGCGCCGTGACCCAGGAGTCGCTGGCCGGCGTGCGGGTCGTCCGAGCCTATCGTCAGGAAGCGGCCGAGATCGAGCGCTTCCGGCGGTCCAACGAGCAGTACGTGGAGCGCAATCGGCGGCTCATCGCGCTGCAGGGGTTCTTCTTCCCGAGCATGTCGTTCTTCCTTGGGCTCGCCGCGCTCCTAGTCTTGTGGATGGGGAGCCGCGAGGTGATTGCCGGACGCATCACGATTGGTCAGTTTGTCGCGTTCAATGCCTATCTGACGCTCCTCAGCTGGCCGATGATTGCCTTCGGCTGGGTCACCAACATGCTGCAGCGCGGCATGGCGTCGTGGAAGCGGATGCTGGAGGTTCTCGACGCCGAGCCGGCGATTGCGGACGCGGTCCGGCTAAAGCCGGACACCACGTACAGAGACGAAACCGGCCACGTGCACGGAGCTGACACTGCGCACGTGAACGGAGGCGACACTGCGCACGTGAAGGACACTCCGTACGTGGCGTCCGGCTTTAGCCGGACTTCTCCCATCCGCGGCGAGATCGAATTCCGGGACCTCGTGTTCTCGTACGACGGGACGCCCGTCCTCAATCAGGTGTCCGCGCGAATAGCCGCCGGGCAGAGAATCGCGATCGTCGGCGTCACCGGATCGGGCAAATCGACGCTCATCAACCTGATCGCGCGCCTCCACGACCCGCCGCCGGGCACCGTGTTCATCGACGGCATCGACGTCCGCGAGATGTCGCTGGCGGACCTTCGCGGCGCCATTGGCTTTGTCCCGCAGGAGCCATTTCTGTTCTCGGACTCGATCGCCGACAACGTGGCTTTCGGCCTGGATGCGCTCGAACCACGAGCCCGAGCTGATCGCCACCAGCGGATTCTCGACGCGTCGGCGGTCGCACGGCTCGACAAGGACGTCGCCGGGTTTCCCAAGGGCTACGACACGATGGTGGGCGAGCGGGGCATCACCTTGTCTGGCGGCCAGAAGCAGCGCGCGGCCATCGCGCGCGCGGTGGCGGTCGACCCGCGGATCCTCATCCTGGACGATGCCTTGTCGGCCGTGGACACCTACACGGAGGAGGAGATTCTCTCGCGGCTCGCCGGCGTCATGCGCGGTCGCACCTCGATCATCGTGTCGCACCGCATCTCGACGGTGCGGGAGGCCGATCAGATCTTCGTGCTGGATCAGGGACGCATCGCCGAGCGCGGGACCCACGACGAGCTCATCCGGCGCGAGGGCCTGTACGCCGAGCTGCACAGGAAACAGCTGCTCGAAGAGGAGCTGGCGGCGTCATGAGCGCCTCGCACGACGACGAGATCCTCGGGAAGGCCTACGACGCGCGGCTGATGCGGCGGTTGCTGCAGTACTTGCGCCCCTATCGACGTCAGGTCGGCCTGGCCCTGGTCGCCATCATCGTGGGAGACGCGGCGCAGCTGGCGCAGCCGTATCTGTTCAAGGTCGCGATCGATCGGTACATCGCGAATGGCCAGCTCGCCGGCCTCGGGGGGCTGGCCGCGGTGTACCTCGGCATCCTGGTGGTGGCGTTCGCGGCCGAGTACGGCCAGACGTGGATGCTGCAGCTAACCGGGCAGCGCATCATGTTCGACCTGCGCATGGCCATCTACGGACACCTGCAGCGGCTCGATGTCCGATACTACGACCGCAATCCTGTCGGCCGCCTCATGACGCGCGTCACCTCGGATGTCGACGTGCTGAACGATCTGTTCACCTCAGGGGTCGTGAGCGTGGTGGGCGACGTATTCCTGCTCGTCGGCATCATGGTCGTGATGCTGGTGATGAACTGGCGGCTGGCGCTCGTGGCCTTCGCCGTGCTGCCGCTCATCGTCCTCATCAGCCAGTGGTTCCGGCGCCATGTCCGCGACTCGTACCGAGTCGTCCGGGGCTGGATCGCCAGGATCAACGCGTTCCTCCAGGAAAACATCACCGGCATGGCGACCGTGCAGCTGTTCCGTCGCGAGGCGCTCAATTTCTCGCGCTTCGACGACATCGATGCGAAGCACCGCGACGCGAACATCGAGTCGATCTTCTACTACGCCACGTTCTATCCGGCGATTGAGGCCGTGGGCACGCTCGCCTCGGCCCTCATCATCTGGTACGGCGGCGGCAGCGTGATCTCGGGTGCGCTGACGCTCGGCGCGCTCGTCGCCTTCCTGCAGTACTCGCAGCGCTTCTTTCGGCCGATCAGCGACATGTCCGAGAAGTTCAACATCCTCCAGTCTGCGATGGCGTCCTCAGAGCGCATCTTCAAGCTGCTCGACGAGCCGGTCGCCATCGAGCCGCCGGCGCGGCCGGTCGCCCGTCCGGCGGGCGCGGCCGGACACATCGTCTTCGAAAGCGTGAGCTTCGCGTACAACACCAAGGAGTCAGGAGAACCGGACTACGTCTTGAGAGATGTCAGCTTCGAGGTCCGGCCAGGGGAACGCGTCGGCATCGTGGGTGCGACCGGGTCGGGCAAGACGACCTTGATCAACCTCCTGCTGCGCTTCTACGACGTCACGCGCGGGCGAATCACGATTGACGGTGTTGACGTGCGCCAGCTCGATCTGGACGATCTGCGGGGCCTCTTCGGTCTGGTGCTCCAGGACGTGTACCTGTTTTCCGGCACGATTGCCGACAACATTCGGCTTGGTAATAGCGCGATCGACGACGAGCGCGTCCGGCAGGCGGCGACAGCGGTTCACGCCGACGCCTTCATCGGGCGGCTGCCGCGTGGCTACGGCGCCGCGGTGGCCGAGCGAGGGGCGACGTTGTCGGTCGGTCAGAAGCAGTTGCTGTCGTTTGCGCGCGCGCTCGCCTCGAATCCCCGCGCGCTGATTCTCGACGAAGCGACGTCGAGCGTCGATACCGAGACAGAAATCCTGGTGCGCGACGCGCTGAAGGTTCTGATGGCCGGCCGGACCACCATTGCCATCGCGCATCGGCTGTCGACGATTCAGGACATGGACAAGATCCTGGTGCTGCACAAGGGCGTGCTGCGTGAGACCGGCACGCACCAGGAACTCATCGCCCTACGCGGCATCTACTTCAAGTTGTTCGAGCTGCAATACAAGGGGGAACTCAGATCGGTTTCGCCCTGAGCAGGCCCACCTGCACCAACATGCCAGTGAAGTCGTAAATGCGGCGCTCGCGGACGATCAGTCCGTCCTTGAACTCGTAGAGGAACACGCCGGGGAGGTGGAACGCCTTGCCGGTCGGTGGCAGTCCCAGAAAGCCGCCGAGATCGGTGCCTTCCATCTTCATCACCTGGGCGACGTTATCGCCGTCGATGATAAGCCCCTCCGTCGTGGTCTTCAGATCGGGGAACCCGTCGAACACCGCCTGTAGGACTTTCTCCGCGGCGGCGCGCCCGTGGTGCGTACCGCCGGTCGGGCTCTCGATCCGGGAATCGTTCGCGTAATCGCCAGCGAGGGTCGCGGCATCGAGCCGATCAAACGCCTTCTGGCGGCGGTCGAAGATGGCCTGGACTTCTTTGCGCGTCATCGGACGGCAACCTGACGAACGGAGTTTACCGCACTTTCCGAGGCTCTCCAGTCACTTCTCGCGTCCGCCGACGGGAGGAAGCTGCGGCAGGGGCCGCGAGGGAAGCGGCACCGGCTCGCTCGCCGGCCGCCGGAACAGCCGGTCCAGAAAGCTCGGTGTCATCGCGCGAGGGTTCCAGCCGAGCCGGAGTACCGTGACGTAGACCGATTGGCGGCCAAACTTCAGCGCGTCGTGGCAGCTCCACATGTAGATGTCGACTTCCCGCCCCTGAATGGCGGGACCCGTATCGAGAATCGAGTAGATGCCGTCGTACCGGGAGTCGAGCGAGTCGATCTCCACGAGCGAGCCGATCGGGAGCAGGGTCGGGTCCGAGGCGGCGATGCCGCTCTGCACGGCGACGCCGGAGTACGTCGTGACGCCCTTGCAGTAGGCGGTGGCTTCAAAGGCGAGACGAGCACCCGGCGCCGGGAGCACGGTCTCGGTTCGCACAGCCTGGCGCTGGGTATCCCTCGAATCGAAGATCGTGACTTCGTACAGCGCCACGAAAGCCACGGCTACGACGGCGGTTGCCAGCGCTTTCCGCCGGAACGAACGGCCCAGCAGCATCGGCATACTTGAATTGTAGATTGCCGATTGCTGATTGTGGATTGGGCGTTGCCGGACCGTGCAGTGGCGGGCAAGCGCCGCAGCTCAGGCTTCCTGACGAAAGTGCATGAACCCGGTGCGCGGCAGGGAGCTCTCAGTGCTGGATCCGCCCGCGACACGGCGCAGCGTCACCTCATGTCCCTTCGTGCATCGGCCGATCCGCGTGATCGGCGCTCCGCCATGCCGGCTCGCTGCCGCCAGCCGACGGGCGGCGCCCGGCCTGACGGCGAAGAGCAGCTCGTAGTCGTCTCCCGCGGCGAGCGATTCGGCCACCGGATCAAGCCCTCGCGCCTCATACCATTCGCGGACCGCCGGGTCGATCGGCACGTTCTCGGCGTCGATGACGGCACCCACGCCGCTGGCCACTGCGAGCTGATGAACGGCCTCGGCGAGCCCGTCACTCAAATCGATGCACGCGGCCGCGGCCCGATTTCGCGCCAGCATCAGGCCGAGCCGGACGCGCGGCTCGGGGCGGAGGTAGCGCTCGACCGCCGACTGCTGACTGCCGACTGCCGACTGCAGCATCTGCAGGCCGGCTGCGGCAGCGCCAATCGTGCCGCTCACATACAGCTCGTCGCCGGGCCGCGCGCCCTTTCTGGTCAATGCCTGCCGACGCTTGACGGTGCCGACCACGGTGACGTCGAGCATGAGCGGCCCCGGCGATCGCGTAAGGTTGCCGCCCGCCACGTGCACGTTGTGCCGCAGGGCAAGAGCGGTCAGGCCCGTCACGACGGCGTCGAAGTCATCGATCGGTAAATCGGACGGGAGGGCGAAGGAGAGCAGGGCGAGGCGCGGCGCGGCGCCCATCGCCGCCAAATCACTGAGGTTCACGGCGAGGGCGCGATGGCCGATGGCGTCTGGCGGCACGAAGGCGCGATCGAAATGCACGCCCTCGACCAGAGCATCCACGCTCAGGACCTCGACCCGGTTGCGCTCCGGCTCGACCACGGCCGCGTCGTCGCCGATGCCGACCAGCATCCAGTCCGGCGCCGGCGGCAGGCGGGTCTGGATTCGCGCGATCAGGTCGCGCTCGGTGAGGTCGGCGACGGTGATGCTCACTTCGCGTAGTCGACCGCGCGGGTCTCGCGAATGACGGTGACTTTGATCTGGCCGGGGTACTCGAGCTCGTTTTCGATCCGCCGTGCGATGTCCTTGCAGAGCCAGACCGCCTCCTCGTCGGAGATCTTCTCGCTCTCGACCATGATGCGAATCTCGCGCCCCGCCTGCAGGGCGAAGGCCTTCGAGACGCCCTTGAAGGAATCGGCGATGCCCTCGAGCTTTTCGAGCCGTTTGACGTACGACTCGAGAATGTCGCGCCGCGCGCCTGGCCGGGCGGCCGAAATCGCGTCGGCAGCCTGGACGATCATCGCTTCGAGCGATGGCCAGTCGATGTCCATATGGTGGGCGGCCACCGCCATCACCACCGCCTCGTTCTCGCCGTGCTTGCGCAGGAAGTCGATCCCCAACTCGAGATGCGTCCCCTGCATTTCGCGGTCGATGGCCTTGCCGATGTCGTGCAGGAACGCGGCGCGAACGGCCACGTGGGCGTCGATGCCCAGCTCTCGGGCCATGAGGCCCGCGAGCCTGGCGACCTCGGCAGAGTGATAGAGCACGTTCTGGCCGTAGCTCGTGCGGAACTTCAGGCGGCCCATGAGCCGGAGAATCTCGGGGTGGAGATCGTGCAGGCCGAGATCGAACGCGACGTCCGCGCCCTCCTTCCGCACCGCTTCGTCGGTTTCCTCTTTGACCTTCTGGACGATTTCCTCGATGCGCGCCGGATGAATGCGGCCGTCGGCGATCAGGCGCTCGATGGCCTGCTTGGCGATATGGCGGCGATAGGGATCGAACCCGGAGAGGATGATCGCCCCAGGGGTGTCGTCCACGATCAGGTCGACGCCGGTCGCCTGCTCGAGCGCGCGGATGTTGCGTCCTTCGCGGCCGATGATGCGCCCTTTGAGATCGTCGCTCGGCAGGTCCACCACCGACACCGTCGTTTCGACGCAATGCTCGGCACCGCAACGCTGAATGGCTTCGGTGATGTAGTGCTTCGCACGATCGGTGGCCGTTTCACGCGCCTCCGTGTCGAGGCGCTTGAGGAGGTTCGCGGCGTCGTGCCGCGCATCAGCTTCCATGTGCTTGATGAGCAGCTCTTTGGCTTCCTCTCCCGTGAGGCCCGCCACGCGTTCGAGTTCACGCTGCTGGGCGGCGACCAGCTGTTCGTACTTCGCCGCCGCGGCCGCCGACGTCTTCTCGCGCTCGGCCACGGCCCCCTCGCGCGCGCGCAGATCCTTTTCAAACCGCTCGACAGAGGCCTGGAGGTCGGTCAGCGTAGTTTGGCGGCTGGCGAGTGTCTGCTCGAGGGCGGCCGCCTGCTGGCGCTCCCGCCGTGCCTGGCGCTCGGCGTCCATCAGGACCTCGTGCGCCTTCTCCTTGGCCTCGAGCAGCGTTTCCTTGCTCCGGGTGTCGGCGTCGCGCTCCGCGTCCTTGATGATCCGGCGCGCCTGCTCGTCGGCGCGTCCTACGGTGTCGGCGGCGATCCGCTTACGGGTCGCGACCCACCAGGCGAAGATCGCCCCCGCGCCCGCCAGAGTGATGGCGAGACTGATCAGGAAGCCGCTATATGACAACACGCGTGACGTCCTTTCCCGTGACCCACGTCGGGCTTGCTTCAGGTCGGCGCCGCGCGCGGGGAATCCCCGCGATCAGGAGTTCAAGTTGGAGGGGACCGAATGAAAGGCCCCGCTTTGCCGTGTGGGGAGGTCGATGAACCTGCGTAAACAGGTGGAACCGCTCAAACAAGCCACGCTTTAGGCTTCCTCGCTCGGAGGCATGCACACCACGCGGCGTCGCGACTCACTTAGGTGAAACGTTGGCTCAAGCGAGCCTTCCGCCATCACGCGCAAAGCAGGGAACTCGAACTCTGGCTCGCATCTTAGTCGAGAAGGGGGTCGGGTTCAACTACCGCATCAGCGCGCTATCGAGCAGCCGTTCGAGTTCCTCCGTGCGTTCGGAGAGGCGGCCGGCGCGTGCGTCGGTCGCGTTGTTGGCTCGGAACAACTCGTCGGCGATGTTGAGGGCCGTCAGCACGGCCAGCCGGAGCGAGTCGCCAGTCGGCGTGGCGTCGGCAGCCGCACGCATCTTCTCGTCGACGTACGCCGACAGCCGCGCCACGTACTCGGCGTCGAGCGTGGTGCGGATCTGATAGCGCTGTCCTTGAATCTGGACTGGGATGACGCGGGGATCGGTCACAGGTTCAGGGCTTCGAGCTGTTCGAGCATGTCGGTCACCCGCGTACGGATGACCTCGCGATCCTGCTTGAGCGTCGTCACTTCCGTGGCGAGACCGTCGCTCGCTGCCAGACGACCTCGTGCCGATTCAAGCTCGCGCGTCAGTCGCTGATTCTCTTCGGTTGTGCGCGCCTGATCCGTTTTCATCTGATCAACCATGTCCACCAGCCGCTTGATCTTGTCTTCGAGCCGGTCGATCGGGTCGAGATCCGCGCCTACGCTACGAGTCGTCGCCGTCTTGGCCATGTCCGTCCCTCGCACCAGTCTTTGGGGTTCATCTGTCATCGCTGTACCGCCCCATGCTCGCGCACGAGAGCGGCCAGAATCGTGTCGAAGCTCTGCTGCACCTCGGCGTCGGTCAGCGTGCGATCCGGCGCCTGGAACGTGAGCCGCACCGAGAGGCTCGCCGCGCCGTCCGGCACCCCCTTGCCTTGGTACCGATCGAAGAAGCCCATCTCGGACAACGGTGCCGGCACATCGCGTGCGGCCGCCTGAATGGTGCCAGAAATGATCGCCGCAGGCAAGGTGTCCGCGACGACGATCGAGAGGTCGCGCACGACAAACGGATGCCGGGCGAGCGGACGGACCGCGTCGCTGCCGGTCGCTCGGGCTTTCCAGAGCGTATCCAGATCCAACTCGGCGACAAGGACGCGGTCCTGACGCGGGAGGCCGCGCAGGTCGGCGACGTGAGGAGTCAGCTGGCCGATTGTCCCCACGAGAGCGCCCTTCCATGGCTCGTCGGCACACACGACTACGGCGGCCTGGCCGGGAACCAGGAACGCTGCGGGTGCCTCCTCGAGGCGGACGGCAACGCCAATCGCCGCGCAGAGTTGTTCGACGACGCCCTTGATGTCGAAAAAATCGACCTCCCGGGCGCCACCCGACCAGTGAGTGGAAATCGCCGCGCCGGTCCAGGCCAGCGCGACGCCGCGCTTTTCCCCGGCGATGGTGAAGCGGGCCCCGATCTCGAACAGCCGCACGTCGCGACGGCCGTGGCGCCGGTTGTGTCCCACCGCATCGATGAGCCCCGGTAGCAGTGACGGCCGCAAGGTGTCGAACTTGGCCGACAGCGGGTTGGCGACGGCGATGGTCTCGCCCGACGCCGCGAAGGCCCGGGTCGCCTCGGCTTCGATGAAGCCAAACGTCACCGCCTCGGACAGTCCGGCCGCTGTTAACGCCCGCCGCACCGACCGGTCGCGCGGCACGCGGGGGTCGGCCGGCGGCGCCGGAGCCGTGGCAGCCGGGAAGGTGGAGGGAAGATTGTCGAAACCAAAATGCCGCCCGACTTCCTCGATCAGATCCACCTCGCGCAGCAGATCGACACGGTAGGTCGGCGCCACGACGTCCCAGCCGTCGGGGCCGGCCGTGACCGTCAGGCCGAGGCCGCGAAGGATGCGCTCGACCTCGGACGTGGACACCACGGCGCCGAGCAGCCGGTTGAGGCGGTCGCGCCTCAAGTGGAGGGTCAGGGGCTGTCGCACGCGCGCATAGCGGTCGATGACGGGCCCGACGGGCCGGCCGGCGCCGATCTGTTCCATGAGCGCGATTACACGCTCGATGGCCACCACGGGAATGCTGATATCGGCGCCGCGCTCGAATCGCGCCGACGCCTCGGTCTTGAGCCCGATCCGCTTGCTGGTGAGCCGAACGGAGGCCGGCTTGAAGTACGCGCTTTCAAAAGCGACCATGCGCGTCGCTGAGGACACTTCCGACGCCACCCCTCCCATGACCCCCGCCACAGCCTGCGCGCGGTCGCGGTCGGCGATGACCAGCATCTCCGGATCGAGCTTCCGTTCCACGCCATCGAGCGTGGTCAACATCTCGCCCCGCCTCGCGCGACGCACGCGAATCTCGGAACCGGCCAGCGTGGCCAGGTCGAACGCATGAAGGGGGTGGCCCATCTCGATGAGCACGTAGTTCGTCACATCCACGATGTTGTTGATTGGCCGCACGCCGGCAGCTCGGAGTCGGGCGGCGAGCCAGTCAGGCGAAGGGCCGACTGTCACGTCGGCGACCGCGGCTGCGTAGCGCGGACACAGCTCATCGTCCTCAACGGCCACCGCAATGCGATCGGAGCTGCCCGTGGGAACCGCCGCCACGGCAACCTTCGCGCCCGGCGCCGGGGAGGGCGGCGTAAGCGGCCGGTCGTAGAGCGTGGCGATCTCGCGTGCCAGGCCCAGCACGCTCAGGCAGTCGGGCCGGTTGGCCGTAACCTCGAAGTCAATCACGGCGTCGCCGTCGCCGAACGGCTCGATGGCCGCAACCTCGAATCCACGCAGCCCGAGCCGGTCGGCGATTTCCGCGGCCGGGGCCGGCACGTCGACGAAGTCACGCAGCCAGGAAACGAGGAGCCGCACGGCTAGTAGGGAAACTGTTCCAGGAACCGCAGGTCGTTCTCGTAGAACAGACGGATGTCTTCGACCTGATAGCGAAGGATGGCGATGCGCTCGATGCCGATGCCCCAGGCAAATCCGGTGTAGCGTTCCGGGTCGTAGCCCACCGCCTCGAACACGGCCGGATGGACCATGCCGCAGCCCCCAATCTCGATCCATCCGCTCTTCTTGCACATCGCGCAGCCGGCGCCGTCGCATTGCCAGCAGCTGAGATCGATCTCCGCGCTGGGCTCGGTGTACGGAAAGAAGCTGGGACGGAACCGCACGCGTGACGTGGGCGAGAACATCTGGCGCGCGAACTCGAGCAGGGTTCCTTTCAGGTCGGCCAGCGATAGGCCTTCGGCTACGGCGAGTCCTTCGATTTGCGCGAAGGCCGGCGAGTGCGTCAGATCGAGATCGTCGCGGCGATATACGCGGCCGGGCACGACAATGCGGATCGGCGGCGCGTGCGTCTGCATGTACCGGATCTGCATCGAAGACGTATGCGTGCGAAGGAGCGTCCGGAGGTCGGACGTCGAATCGCCAGGCAGCGAGGTGGCCAGGTAGAGCGTGTCCTGCATGTCACGGGCAGGATGCTCCTCCGGCATGTTGAGGGCGTCGAAGCAGTGCCACTCGTCCTCGGCTTCCGGACCCTCGACGACGGTGAAGGCCATCCGCGTGAAGATCTCCTCCAGCTGGTCTCGGATGACGGTGAGCGGATGCCGATGGCCAAGGGGCGGCAGGCGCCCCGGCAGGGTGACGTCGACGGCGCCCGCCGGCCGCTCCAGCCGCGTGGCGGTCTCGACATGCCGAGTCCATCGCTCCTCGATGCCCTGTTTGAGCTCGTTCGCGAAACGCCCGATGGCCCGCTTCTGGTCCGGTGGCGCGGCTGCGATGAGCTGCATCCAGGAGGCGACGACGCTGTTCTTGCGGCCGAGATAGCGATCGCGCACGGCCTGTGCGTCGCGCGACGACTTCGATTGGGCAAGCTCGGCTTCGAACGCCGCGATCTCTCTCTCGACCGCGGCGGCGTCCGGGAGCGTCATCAACGTGTCAGGCGCGGGCGGTGGCCTTCGGGGCGTTCTTGGCTTGTTGTGCGACCTGTGCGAACGCCGCGGGGCTCGCGATGGCGAGATCCGACAGGCTCTTGCGGTCGAGCGTGACGCCAGCGCGTTTGAGGCCGCCCATCAACTGGCCGTAGGTGAGGCCGTGCTCTCGCGCCGCCGCGTTGATCCGCACGATCCACAGCCGGCGGAAATCGCGCTTCTTGCGACGCCGGCCGACAAACGCGTATTTGAGCGCCGTATCGACCGACTCTTTGGCGGCGCGATAGAGCTTGCTCTTGTTGGCGTAGTACCCCTTGGCCAGTCCAAGCAGCTTCTTCCGCTTGGCGCGACGGACCGTTCCTCTTTTTACACGCGGCATCGCAGTCTCCTAAATCCGCAATCAACAATCATCAATCCGCAAGTCTCACTTGTACGGCAGCATGCGCGCCAGCTTCTTCGCATCGACATCGGCGACCGTCGTCGTCCCGCGCAGAGCGCGCTTGCGCTTCGTGGTCTTGCAGCCCAGGATGTGCTGCTTGAACGCCTTGCTCCTCAGAAACTTTCCGCCCTTGGTCCGCTTGAACCGTTTTGCGGCACCCCGGTGCGTCTTCAACTTCGGCATAGTGGTTACCTCGCAGCCGTTGACGGTGACTTGGCTCGGCCGCCGCCTTGCGGCTTTCGCGACAAAATCGTGTGCATCTGATTGCCTTCCTGCCGTGGCGTCGTCTCGGCGATGGCCACCTCGGCGAGTTCCTCGATCAGCCGCTCCAGGATCCGCCGGCCGATGTCCGGATGGGCCATCTCGCGCCCGCGGAAGAAGATCGTGGCCTTCACCTTGTCGCCGTCTTCCAGGAAGCGCTCGATGTGCTTCTTCTTGAACTGGTAGTCGTGCTCGTCGACCTTCGGCCGGAATTTGATCTCCTTGACCAGGATGACTTTCTGGTGCTTCTTCGCTTCGCGCGTGCGCTTCTGC
>JBAUGX010000213.1:0-11737 GCA_049679965.1 Vicinamibacterales bacterium | reverse complement strand
CGCGATCTGGGAGCGGCGCACCGGCGCCGGCCGCAACGTCACGTTCCCGGCTCGCCAGTACTCGGTGAACGGCGAGCGCCGCAGCTTCGCGCTGCTTCGGCCCGTCGCCGACACCACCGCCCAGGAGACCGTCCGCGACTTGATCCTTGCCGCTTACGCGGAGTACGAAGCGGCGGCGTGACCGTCCTTCAGTTGCCGGGGCGCTTCGGGCGCCTCCGGCGACTCCCGTCGTCCAGGAACCCTCGAGACAACACCATCGCGTTCCGCCCCGGAAGACGATCTGCGGATTCACAGCCTCCTTGGCCTCCTTGGCTACGGCCCACGGACCGCGTCGAAGTGCACACCTGAGGGGCCAGCGGCTCTAGGCGCTCCCACAGACGAGCATCGGGTAACCGGTGACGGTCTGAATGAAGCTGTTGGTTGAGCCGATGATCGCAATGTGTTCGGCCGGGGCGTTCGCGCGCGAGAATCCCGGCTGAACGATCCCTACACGGAACACGACGAACTTCTTGCGAGCGCTCTTGCGTAGCGTCACGAGCTGGCTGGCTGTGCCGCGCAGGAATCGGGAAGGCCGGCCCCGGCCATGGGCGCTCTCCCTCTTCACCAAATGCTTCACGAGCGTCGCAAGGCTCCAGGTCCACTTGACGCTCTTTGCCGCCTGACCGCACAGCTCATAGAGGTCGGAGGCGCGCTCTCCGGGCGTCGCCCCATGGGCGTACTTGCAGTGCCACAGGAATACCGTGATGGTGTCGTTCGTTTCCTCTATCGCTATCAGGTCGGCGCTCTCACCTGTATCGTCATCATCGATGATGAATGTGGCAAGGCTCGGGTCGAGATGGCTGACAAAGCGCTGTTGGATCGAATCCTCGCGCAGCGCGCCGTCCTTCCAGCGGCTCTCCTTTGTGAAATCGACGCCCGTCCAGTCGAGCGCTTCGACCAGTCCGCGATCGAATGTGTCGGCGAGCTCCTCCCTCGGCTTGAGGAGGATGTTGCCCGCCAGCTGCGATCCATCGGCGAGCCGCACGAGGGGCGGGTTCTCAGTGAAGAACGTGGCCGCGTCCCAGCGGTTGCCAGCCGTCTCGATTTCGGCCGTGATGCCACCTACAAGGTGTACGGAGTAGGTTCCTTCGTTGCCGTTGACCCCAGCCTCGATCCGCAGTTCAAGGACGGTCTCCGCATCCTCGCCCGCGCGCAGGGCGAACTGAAAAGATGCCGCCGCCGGCGTCCAGACGCGCAGGTCGAGCTGGCAGTCATGAAAGTCGTGAGTCTGGCCCGCCGCGGTCCTGACTTCGAAGCGGAAGTTCCACGCCTCGAAGAGTTGGTCAGGCCAGTCGACGAGGAGCGCCTCGCTGTCCGGTAACGCGGTGATGAGCGAGGGCACGAGCGTGAAGCGCAGAAAATCGTTCGGCTGAGTATTCGCGTCCGCGAGTTTCGCCCCGATCTCATCGCACCAGCTCTTCCACTGTGCCAACGATCCCGACGCCATCGACCAGATCTTGCCTTTGCGCGAGCATCCGACGGTGTGGCGCTTACCGTTCTCGTAGCCAACGCCTGTCACATTGGATTTCATCTTGTCCTGCTGCAGGACAGGGTCAATCGCGTTGCGGACGTCAAGCCCGGCGAACATCTGGTAGCGGACGTTGCGGCTGCGGCTGGTGAGGCCGACACTGTGCAAGATGAGGCGCTGCAGCCGCGCGAACGTCTTGAATACGTCTTCACCATGAACGAGCTGCGGGTCTTCCGCGACGGCCTTTGCCAAGCCTGCGGTCGCATTGCCTTTGCGCGAGCAGTGCACATAGAGGAACTGCCGGGCGGGGTCGTAGTACGCGATGTAAAGATCCCAGCTGTCGGTGATGATCTCCCGCGAGTCCGTCCAGTCGATCGTGTCGGGCTGATTGACCACGAGAACGAGGAGCCTGTCCCGCTGGCTGATCTGCGGGTGATGAATTTTCTGGCTCGGCCGGAAGGCGCGCGCAAACCGCTCCGGTCGGAAGGCCGCGGTCCGGTAGACCTGCGTGCTTATCTTCGGTCGCAGGGCAAGCGTTGAGATGTCAGGGCTGTCTTCCGCGCCGGCGGCTCGCCGCAGATTGGCGACCAGCGCGGAGAGCTGCGCCTGCGGATTGATGGCATCGTAGCTGAGATCCGCGATCAGGGCGTTCCAGTCGGAGTCTTCGACGTAGAGACTTTCCAGAGCTTCCGGCACGCCGTCGTCGGCGGTATTGGCGACGAACGTCGCCTCGCCGACGTTCTGAGCTGACCGGGCGAACCGCCCGATGAACTGCAGCGTGACGCCAAGGCTCTTGTGGACGGTGTGCAGCGCCGCGACCTTTAGGCTTGGCAGGTCGAAGCCCTCGCCGAACATGTTGACGCAGACGATGATCCGGTGCGTACCGCTGCGGATGCTGGAGAGCACCGCGCGCTTGCCCGGCGTGCGGCTGTGGATAAGGACCGGATTGAGATCGGCGTAGAGGGGGCGGTAGATGGTTTCATATAGTCGCCGGGCCCCGTCGATGGTCCCCGCGCGCGCCATGAGCAGATGGTCGCGCCCGGCCGCGAGATCTTCCCGCAGTCGAGTTACGGCAGCGTCTGCGATCGCCCTGTCCCCGCGCGCCTCGTCAGGTTCGAATACCTCGATGAAGCGGATAGGACGGAAATATCCTTGCTCTTGGGCGGCGCTCAGCGGGAACTCGTAGATGATCCGCCCGTCAACGGGCTTTCCGTCCTCGCGGTACGGCGTCGCGGTGAAAAGAATCACCCGTGCGTGCTGGCAATGCTTGCGGAACTTCTTCCAGGTCGTCGCTTCGACGTGGTGAGCCTCGTCGAAGAAGGCATGAGAGAAAAGGGCCGCGAATTGCTGCTGCGCCTCCAGTGTGGCGAGGCCGATTGAGCTCATGGTCGTCACGATGACATTGCACGCGCGTAGGCCGTCCATATGAGCCTCAGACGGCGCCGATTCGAGCACGCCCACGACCGGTCCCGGGATTGCGTCAATGATCCCGATGGATTGAAGGAGGCCGTACGAGAGGAACTTATCCGCGGTCTGGGTCCGCAGCGCGTCGGTTGGTACAACCAGGAGCAGGCGGTTACATTGCGACGCAACAGCGGCGGCCATCATCACTTCCGTCTTGCCGGTTCCGGTCGGCATGATGACGAGTGCGGGCTCGCGTTCAACTGTCCAGTGTGAAGCGATAGCGTGAAGTGCCCCGATTTGGGGCCGCCTCAGGCCGGGCCGTGCCGGCCGCCCGCCGCCGGCCTCTTGAGTTTCGCGATAGCGGATGCCTTCGCCCCAGGCATCGAAGACTTGCTGGCGTGTGTCAGCGAACGGCGTGAGGTCGAAGGGTATGTTGCGGAAGGTGGCGTCGCCAAGGCTCAGCAGCCCGTTCGCAACGGCGGCGGAACGGGCGCGGACAACGCCGGTGATGGTGACGTCGTAGCGCTCGTTGAAGGGTGCCAGTTCGATGATGATCTGCTGGCCGTCGTCCACGGCCGCCACCAGTCGCCGGCATTGCGGGCCGCGCGATTGGAACGGCAGCACCGTAGCGCGAACTTCCTGCTGCTGGTGCAGGAGGCGGCATACCCGGAGGCCGCCGTTCGCGTGATCGAACTCGTAGCGGGCGGGCAGCATGACCCGCGCTATGCCCGGAAGAAGGTCCCTCTCCACTCCGCGCGCTCCCTCTGTACTGCATCCCGCCGCCCCGGGACGATTTATGGCACGGGTAGGGCTACCCCTGCAGACGCTAGTTCGTTTGCCTCTCAAGAGGCCCAACTCCTGTTGAGTTGGTCCTCAACTCCGAACTCTCTCTAGCCTTCCCAACCAACGGGCAACTTGCCTTCGGCCCAGAAGAATGCTTCGATGTGACCGCAGTTATCGCAGATGTACGAGTAGCGTCGATCTGACGCCCGCTGGAACCCGTCCTCCTGGAAGAATGAGGTCTTTGCGTAGTTTCCCCGGCCACAAAATCTGCATCGCATCGTCCCTGCCTGACCTGGTCTGTGCGTGCGCGCCTCGATAGCCGAGATGGCTTCGTCGACAGCTTCGAGCATCTCGGTTGCGCTGGCCAGACAGTGTTCGGGTTCCTCGACGACAGTCTTCGCGAGGATGTCGTTCACCACTTCCATCTGGTTGTTGTCGGGAAACATGTGCGTAAGACTGAACTCACGCTTTTTGAAATACCAGAGTCGAAGGCGCTCTCTTCCCGATACCATCGACCATAACAGCTTGCCGAGACTGAACACGTCAAAGCTTGGCTTCACGTCTTCGAGGCGCATGCCGAGCGCCCAGCCAGGCATCCAATCCGTCGTGCCGACTTTTTCGTAAGTCGTTGTCAGGCGCTCTTGGCCCTGGAGCTTGATTGCCAATCCGCAGTCGCCGAGCACGAGCCGTCCGTCATCACCGACGAAAATATTGTCTGGCTTGATGTCTCGATGCACGATGCTGGCCTTGTGCAGTTCGGCAACTGCATCGACGATGGGGCGGAACGCCCTCAACGTCTCGATCACCTGGCCCTTATATCTTTGGGGCTGCTTCGACATCGGACCGTTCGCGAAATACTCCATGACGAACCATCGGTGCTTGATGTCCTCGTCGAGGACCTTCAGCAGCGCAGGATGTTCGATACTACGCATCGTCTCGAGCTCGGTTTCCATGCGCTGCAGAGCAGTGGTCGCGTTGACCGCGTCCGCGAGCGGCAGCAGTTCTTTTACCGCCGCTCTGGGCAAGTGTTCGGTCTTCACTACGGTTCGAACTGCCTGCACGAATTTGTCGAACTTGACCGTGTCCGGCTGCATAGCGCTGATCTCTTGATTCATCTCGCGAAACGCTACCTGAATCAATTGGGCAAGCTCTCCTCGGTCGGGAATGCCTCTGGCGTCCTCGACCTCGAAGACTCGGCCCTGTCCTCCTTCGCCAAGCACCCTGACGGCACGCCACCTCCCGCCGTAGGTTTGGAGGGCATAGCCACCGCCGTAAAACTTCGGGGCACGTGGTGCTTCAGTCATGAACGTTGCGGTCCTTTCGGTCCTTCGCCGTCTCTTGGTCTCACTCCCATATGCCGCGCTCAGTTCGCGGACCGTTCACGCGAGAAGGGCCGTCGGTCTGTACCGCTGCTGTGTCACAACGAACTCGTGCAGGCGCGTGGGGGGTAGCGCGTTCCAGCGATGGCCGAGCGCCACGGCGAACGCGGCTGGCCCCACGTAGAAGAGATCGATGCCGGCGGGCCGAAGCCGCGCGACGGCTTGCACCACAGCGGCCTTGACGACTTGGACTGAAGCCTGCGCCTCCGCCCCGCTCGTCAGCGCCTGCGGAAGCGTCGCTGTCAGAACCCGCTCACGGTCAGCCACAGCAAGATTCTGCTGAATATCTCTGGTCGGGTCGCGAAGCACGCCGACGCCGATCACAAGACGGTCCGCCACCAATCCCAGCGGTTGTCTAATCGTCCACGGGGGAGCGGTCGCATCGGGCGATGGGTATTCGTCCGTGCGCCAGGATTCTGACTTGGTTGGGATGTCGATCTCGAAACCGGTCGCGGAGCGGAACATGTAGCCGAGGGCGAAGGCCGTCGATAGGCGATAAGAACCCGACAGCGCCATCCGTTGGTGTTGATGTTCGAGGGCCCAACGGGCGGTGGTCTCGAGTGGAACCAGGAGGTCGGCGTGCCATCGCTCCGGCTCCGGATACCCGCCGATTGCACCAGAGAAGGCGCTTGCGTCGATCTCAAGAGCGTCCGGCATTGTGCCGTTCCTATCGGAACGGACGTGGAGGCGCAGGCGTCCGTCCGGAATCAACTGCGCCTCGAGAGTCTCGCCGAGCAGGGCCAGCAGACGGCCGCGGGTCAGCATCGCGCCGCGGGACTGCGCAACGAGATCGTTCAACGTTCCGAATGCGACCTGTATCTTACGCGCGGTGGCGTCGATATCCGGAAAGGCCACCTGTATCGCGGCGGCGAAGCCGGCTTCAGCATGTCCCCGGTCGGGCAATGTACGCAGTCCCACTTCGATCGAGTCACCGAAAAAGTCGCCGAGACCTTGCCCGAATTCCTTGATGAGATCCTCACGGAGCCTCTCGTCGCTGGCTCTCCGAATGTCTGCGAAGGGTCCGTAGAAGGGACGCGCGCGCCGCACACGATCGGGGTCACGGGCGAGCCATGCGAGGGTCGCGGGCAATGCCGGTGTGACCAAGGTGTGTAGTCGCGCGGTGCGGGGGTGAGCCGCCTCAAATGCCGCGAAAGACTCGAACACCTCCACGAGTTCGGCGCGCCCCAGTGTCGCCAACTTGGCTTGAAAACGCTCCAGCAGGTGACCGTGAGGGGCGTGAGGCGCGAAAAAGCGGGCCTCGACATCTTCCAGAACCTCGACGGCCATGCCCTCGAAGGCCGGGTTGCGAAGCCAAGCGGGCAAGCGAATCAAGGCGTCCCAAACTTGGTAGTCGAAGCCGTGCTGGGCGACAAGCCCGCCCATGCCCTTTGCATCGGTCAGCGTCGGCCTCTTCGGCGTACTCATGTCTGCTGCTCCAGCGTCACTGCCAACTCATGACCGGCCGGATCGAAGAGCCAAGCGGCGGAGCTGATCTGATCGCCGTTAAGACGAGTGATCATTAGTACGGCGAAGTGCCCTTTGAATTCGCCATCCGAAACAAGAGCTCGCATCGCCTCGATGTCCGTTGCGCTGGGCCTCACCTCGAAGCTCGGGTGGCTGTGCCATTCGCCGATGTAGTTGAAGCGTTCATACCGATGTTTTGTGCGATCGAAGAAGCTTATAGCGTCGCGCGCAGCCTGGACGAGGTCGACGATGAAGCGAGCGAATGTGCCGGGCCGCTTCTGGAAGGTCAGGTCGGTGGCGCGGAAGTCGGACGGAGCCAGCTGCTCACCGAATATCTGACCGCCAATCTCGTCGGTACCCGCGCGATGGAGTGCGTTGCGCAGGATCTCCATCTGGTCATTCGGCAGGAGCAGCCGCACCGAGCGCCTCCTTGGCCAAGGCAGCAACGAACGCGCGCGTCTCCATGTCGTCCTCTCCTGGCGAAGGCACCGAAGCCGGACCGACGTCAAGGCTGATGGTGTGCCCATGGCGACTAAATAACCAACCGGCCCGAAAACCGATCAAGAGCCAGGCCGTATCGGTCGGAGCCACGCGGTCGTCGAGAGTGTCGAGCGCCACTCGGGCGGTGTGTCCTGCGGCGATAGTGACGGCGGCGTCGTCCGCCACAAACGGTTCGCCGTCATCTGTGAGTGCCTCGTAAGAACGTCGCCCACTAGGCGGCGGGGCAACATTCTGCAGCTCGCAGTAGGCGTTGTACGAAGCGCGCCCAGAGGCGTACTCAAGATCTCGCCCTGGGATAGCGCGCGCAATCAGGCAACCGAGCCCGCCCTCGAACACCTCGGCTGAGACGAATGGTTTGTCGTTCTCGGCGGCGATCGCGCCGAGCATCATAGAGCTCGGCACATCGCCCGTCGCGTCGATGATGAGGTCACAACCGGCCAGGCGTTCGATTTGGTCGGCATGCGTCCGGGCCGAGCGCTGCCAGTTCAGATTGGTCGAGATGACATCGATGGTTGCGCCCGGAACGATGTGGAGAAGCCGGCGCTTGACCGCGTTGGCTTTTCGAAACCCCACGTCACGCCAGTCGAGCGTATGTCGCTCCAAGTTAGCGGGCAACAAGATGTCCCCGTCGACGAGCAGGAATGAATGGACACCGGAGCGTAGCAGCATCTCGGCAATCTTTGAGCCGACCGAGCCAAGCCCCACGATAGCGACGGTCTTGCCGTGCGCGGCGTCCTGCCGACCCGAACGCAGCCCCGTCTGCTCCGGCAGCACCACCCACTTTCTGGGAAAGACTGACTCGGCGTCAGGGGAATGAAACGCAGTCACGCGATCCCCTTCGACTGCAATTGCCAGGACCGGGCGTTCTTGGTGCTCCGGATCGAGCGGAACTCCGAGCGCAGCCGCCAGGGCAACACGGTTGGTCGGCGTCGGGATCGGAGCCTCGGCTCTACCCACTACTACCGGTATCTCAAGACGGAAGGTGCCGAAGTCAAAAGAGGGCGGATGCTGAGGCCGGGCTCGATCGACAGCGTCGAAAACCAGAATCGGCCACACCTCGTCCTCCGCCGCCCAGCGCAGGGCGCAAACGTTGGCGGCATCGCCGCGACGAAGGCGCTCCAAACAACCAGCCCCGATAAGAACTGGGTACTGTCCCCAATCGTACGACTGCACATCCCCGATCTGATGGGCCGATGCTACTCGCCCGTGTTCACCTTCCCCGAGAGGATTCTCGATCCGTAGCAGGTTAAAAGCGCTGCGCAGGACGTCAGCGCCGGACGCCCCTGGTGACCAGTTGTCTGGCCGAAGCTCCAGGCAGAGCAGCCCGCCTTTGCCGTATTGATGATCGCTCCAACGAGCCTCGGGATCCTGTGGTTCGATCCACGCTGGGACCGACGGAAACTGATCTGGGTAGACGAGTCTTACCGGGTACTCGACACTATGGGTCTTAATCACGCCCTCGGCAGAGAACCGAAATTCGTTGATGCGCCAATCGGTGAGCGTGAACCAGCCTTCGCTCGCGTCGAGCTGCTCGACGGCGCGCTTTTCCGCACTGACGCGTGCGAAGTCCGTGAGCCACCACAGTTTCATGCGAAGCCCCGGGGCCTACTCGGAGCCGCGGGCGCGGCGGGGAACCTGTAGCCCCCACCCAATGTGGGAGCGGTGACATGCGCGGCGAGGCTCGCAGCCTTCGGGGCGTTGGCCGTGCTCTTGAATCGATCGCCGAACAGCTTCCGCCACAGGCGGGTCGCCTCCTCCATGTCGTCCTCATTCTGGGCCCGTCGCGCGTAGACGGCATGGACACGGACGCGCTCGATGAAGTTCTGCCAATCCGTAATGGACACCTTCGAGATGATGTTGTTCCCGGGAAGGGCGGGATCCTCGAGCGTAGGCTTGAGGCCCGCCTCGGCGAACGGGCCGTGCGCGGCGTAGATGTTCTCCAGCATCTGGGCAAACGCCTCGCCGTAGTGGGATTCGCCCGTCGGCGCATGCCCTGCGACCAGCACCTCCAGGACGAATCCCTTCGGTCGCCGGCCCGTCTTGTTCTCGCGCCGCCACCACTTGAACAGCTTGACGAGAGGTTTGAAGCGACAGTCAAAGAGCTCGTTCTGGTCCTCGCTCCAGTCGTCATGCGCGGGGGGGTTCGTTGCCTTCCAGTATCCGAGATCGCGGTCGGGTAACTCGAACGCGGAACCGGATGGCACGACGGGGACGACGTCGATTTCAGCGTTAGTGGTGATCACCCGCACCGAGCGCTTGTTGATGCGCTCGACAGTGAACTCATCATCGAGTGCGTCACTGAGCTCTTGCAGAACGTCATCGGGGTGGTCCGACGTCGTGAAGCTCGTCTCCATGATGATGTCGACGTCCGGGCGCTCGTGCCCGTCGTCTGTCTTTTTCGGGCGAATCGCGGTGTCGCGGGAATAGCTGCCGGCGAGGAAGTCGCCCAACCAGCGGTCCTTGAAGGTCTCGTGCGCTCGCAAGTGGGCCCGCACCGCGTTGTGCGCGGACGAAGCGTTCGACTTGGTTGTCGGGCTCGGCTCAATATCTGCCAACAGTTCTGTAAAGCGAGCGTTTGGTACCATTTGCGCCTCAGTTTTCGTTGGGGACCACGCCCGAGCGCAGTGATCCCGTTCCCATCTATCTCTTCTAACGATTTCGTGTTACACCCTCCAATCTGGTGCCGAAAGCAGCCGCGGGCTCCGACGGCCCCAGGTGGGTGTAACGCCGAAACGTTGAAGGTCATGTGAAGGTGTTCGACGTTCTGAATGAGCCGGAGTTCGTGCGCTTGGCGGTGTCAGGGGACGGGGACGCCTTTCACCGTCTCTTCGGCCTCCTGGCACGGCCGCTAGCGTCGTACATCGAGCGACTCGGCATTCCGGCGGCAGACGCCGAGGAGGTTGCTGCTGATGCATTGATCAAGGTACGAAGATCGCTTCCCACCTATCGCGACCGTGGCGCCAAGCTCACGACATGGATTTTTGAAATCGCGCACAACTGTGCCCTTGATCACCACCGCGCCGCTATACGACGCGCGACTCAGCATACCGAGTTCTGCATCGAGTACGCTCGCGGCAACGGGCATCTCGCTGGCTCTGGCCCCATGCGGATTACTGCAAGTGCGGAGGCGCTCACTACAGCCTTGGTCGCCCTCAGTGCCACTGATCAAGACATTCTGCGCATGCGGGAAGTTATGGAGTACGCCGAAATCGCGCGAGCGGAGAAGGCGACTGAACAGTCTGTGCGCGTCCGGCACAAACGCGCGCTCGACCGACTAAAGCAAAAGCTCGCACTAGGGAGTCCCCATGTCTGACCACGACCTCACGCCTTCAGGATCTCTCTGGATGCTTCAAGGCGCCTCTGAACCTCTGTCCGATGCCGTTGTCGACGCATTCCTCAACGGCGTCATCGAATCGGATGATGCACGCACTGAACGAATCCGCCGCGTGTTCGTTCGCCGCCTGCTTTCGCAGTTGCATCCTGAACCTGTCCGAGACATCGAACGTCCGTGGTCGTTCGGTCGCTGGATCGAAGCGATCCGCCACAGCGTTGGTTTGACCCGAGCCGATGTTGCCGCTGCGATCAGTGATGATGCGGATTTCGTCGAGCGCGTTGAGCGCACAGACGTCGCGCCGTGGACACTTAACACGAGTGCGGTCGCAGATCTCATATGCCTCTTTCGACTCCATATCTCCGCGGTCGAAGTGCTGTTCGTTAGATCCGGAGCGGTGATTCGTGGACATCATACGACCGCAGCTTCGGCGCGTAGCGTAACGACCGATCTCACTGCCCGAGGGGACTCTGCACGGAAGGCGCTCGACTTATACCTTGCAACGAAAGCTACGCCCGCAACTTCCGATCCTCTGCCACAAGGAGTCATGGACCGCCTGCGGCGTGAGCTCGAACACCGAGAGGCATTCGATCTTATTGGGACGGCGAGATGAACGAGAGCGGACCTCGCACGTCTTACGTGAGACGCGTGGCGAAGCAACTTCTGCGTGATTCGAACGTCCGCCAGCCGCCGGTCGATCTGCGTCACGTAGCAAATCATTGCGGGCTCAAATATGAAGAGGTCGATTATTTTCCGGACGATGTTGATGCACTGATTGTTACTGGCGAGGATGGTCCCGTCGCAGTAGTGAATAAGAATCAGTCGAACAATCGCAGGCGCTTTTCGCTAGCCCACGAGTTGGGACATTTCGTTCTTCATCGTGACGGATCTGTGCTCGAAGCTGCCATATCGATTGACTCGCCACCAACAGGAGACTCGGGCGATGAGCGTTCCTCCATTGCCGAACGCGAGGCGAACTTGTTCGCCGGCGAACTGTTGGTACCGGTTGCGTTTCTCAAAGAGCACTTCCGCCCTGGAATGACAGCGGCGGACGTCGCGACGCTCTTCGAGGTGAGCGAATCCGTCGCGGCGATTGCGATTTCCAGCCATATGCGGGCGCTGTTCAAAATCTAGAAACCCACCCGGCTGGCGTCTAACGCCTCGCCGTAAGCCGCGCCCGCTCGATTCCCCGGCAGCCTCCGACCCGTTCAACGCGATGCCCGCCCAGGTTATCCCGGTAATCTGCTGTCTTCGCCTACCTTCGGACGGCGTGCGTCGGCGTCGCAACGCGACCAGCGGCGGTCCGGCAGAGTCGCGCCAGCGGAACTGCGTGCTGGCACGCCCATGCCAAAGGCCCGCCGCTTCGCC
>JBAUGX010000212.1:0-3067 GCA_049679965.1 Vicinamibacterales bacterium | reverse complement strand
GGGCTCGAGCTCGCCAAGGTCGAGCAACAGTGTGCGAACCTGGTGGCCGC
Organism: Vicinamibacterales bacterium; assembly: GCA_049679965.1. GTDB lineage: Bacteria > Acidobacteriota > Vicinamibacteria > Vicinamibacterales > CAVVIG01 > 2-12-FULL-65-11. The sequence goes on along the minus strand of JBAUGX010000212.1, from coordinate 3,017 downwards.
CATCGCCTCAGGAGGCCAACTGCCCAGGCTCCTGAAGGCCCTCAGCGCGCAGGAATCGCTCCGGGTGGCCCTCGAGGCCGAGCGCGACGCCGTTCGCCCACGTGGCGGGCTCCAGCGTGGCGACGCGGCCCGCGTACGCGGCGAGCTGCTCGATCTCTCGACGTCTTGGCGATCGGTGCTCCTGGAGGATCCAGCGAACGCGCGGCCCGTCGTCTCCGCCCTCTTGAAGGGACGCGTCACGATCACGCCGACGGACACGAAAGGGCAGTGGACCGTGCGTGGTGAAGGAACCCTGACCGGCTTGTTCGAACGAGCGATGGGGGCGGCGTTTCCCCGAGGTATGGCGTCCCCAACGGGATTCGAACCCGTGTTTTGGCCTTGAAAGGGCCACGTCCTGGGCCTCTGGACGATGGGGACCTGTGGAGGGAAACGGGAAATTCTAGCACGCTACCCGAGCGACAGCCGGAAGAGCGGCCGCGCATACACGAGCCCGGGCCACGGCATGCCGACGATCATCCCCACCGTCGCGATGCCGAAGCACAGAAGCCGCCGCGTGCGCTTGTCAGCTGCCGCTTCCGTCTTCAACACCAGAACGCGCCCCGCGTGCACGACAATCACGGCGCCGAACATCGTCGCGGCATGCTGCGTCACCCAGAAGCGCAGCACAGGATCACGCATCGCAGTGCTGAAGTTCTGCACAGCTTCGGTGGTGTACGGGCTGAGCACGAGATACAGAATCAGCCCGAGCAGCATCTGGATGTCGAGCGCCATCATCAGCACGAGTCCGAGACGATCGGCACGCTTGTCTGGCCCGGTGACCGCGATGACCGTCGCGGCAATGCCAGCGGCCAGCGCGATCCACCGCAGCAGGGAATGAATGATCAGGATCGTCGAGTACATGGCGCTGAGCCTACCACAGCGGAAAGGCCAACCGACTGAGGCTTTACGGATGCGAAACGCGAATCTCGTAGGTTTCGTCGACGGTGAAGCCGTTGGCGCCGCCCTGGTCAAAGATTCCCACGCAGACCGTGCCCTCTCTGACCGAGTTGGTGACGCCCGTTCCCGGTATGGCGGTGTTATTCCGAGGGCCGTCCCAAACACAGCTGCCGCTGCTGCTCGTTCCCAGCCAGAGTGAGGCGAACTTGGCGGCCGGCAGCGGTGGCGTCAGGGTGATGAGGGTGACGAACAACTCACCGTCGTTGGACACGCTGAACGTGTGCACCCCGGAGCCACCGACGGCGACAGTGCCCGTGAACGTCTCGGTGACGTTGTCGGATGGATCGGTCGGTCCCCCGCAACTACTTAGAAGAACGCCCGCAACGACGAGGGCGCCCACGGAGATGAACCGGGAATACATGGTCTGTCTTGGCATGGTGTGACGAGCGATTTTCGCACACTTCCTGGTGCGAGGGTGCGACGGTGCGAAGGCGCGACCGTAGCGATCTAGGGATGTGAGAAAACATCCTTACATCCTCACATCCTCAGATTCAGTGGCGTCAAGCCGGACGCGTCCCCTGATACGCGTCCTCGAGCAGTTGCCGGATGGTCGAACGCTCGAGGGGCTGCGGGTTGAAGTACGGATTCTGCATGGCCAGGTCCGCGGCCTTGTCGAGTCCATCGGCCGGCATGCCGATGTCTTTGAGCGCGCGCGGCGCGCCGATGCGCCCCGCGAGATCGTACAGGCCCTGCGCGGCGTTTGTCGCGCCGAGGGCATCGGCGATCGCCCGCATCGCGGCGGGCGCCGCGCCGCTGTTGTACGCGGTCGCGTGCGGCAGGATGACGGTGTGCACGTCGGCGTGCGCGAGGTTGAACGTGCCGCCGAGCGTATGGCAGAGCTTGTGATGGAGGCTCATGCTGGTCGCGCCCAGACTGATGCCGGCCAGCCAGGCTCCATAGAGCGCGTCTGCGCGCGCCTCGACGTTGGCCGGCTCGCCGACCACGAACGGCAGCGAGCGCGCCAGCGCGCGGATCGCCTCGCCGGCCATCAGCGAAACGATCGGGTTGCCATCGGGGGCATACAAAGCTTCGACGCAGTGGGCGAGCGCGTTCATGCCCGAGGGCCCGGCAATCCGGGCGGGTAGCGTGAGCGTCAGCGTTGGATCGTAGATGACCGTCTTGGGCAGCACGCGGTTATCGCGTGCGGTTCGCTTCAATCCACCCTCGGTCAGGCCGTAGATCGGCGTCATCTCGGAGCCGGCAAACGTCGTCGGAATGGCCAGAATCGGGTTCGACGTTTCGAGGGCGATCGCCTTGCCGAGGCCAATTGTCGAACCACCGCCAAGGGCGACGTAGACGTCGGCGCCGCGCGCCTTCGCGTGCTCGCGGGCGGCACGGGCGACCTCAACCGGTACGTGCATGACGGCGTTGGCGAAGACGCCCACCGAGAGGCCGCCGAGCCGGCGCGAGACGTTCTCGGCATCCTGGCGTTGTTCGGGGGTCGACAGCACGAGTGCCCGTTGGCCCAGCCGCTTCACCTCCTCAGGCAGCCGACTGAGGCTGCCGACGCCAAAAATCACGCGTCTGGCGGGCTGTTCGTAGACGAACTCGTGCATGGGGCGACGAACGGTACTCGTGCCAAAACCGTGGTGTCAAGGCGAGGCTTGCAGACGGACGGTAATTGTGTAGAATATCGCCCACCATGGCCTAAGGGCCTGAAATTGTGACAATTAGCCGGGGCGATGATTTTTCCGCGACGCGATCGATTATGCTCCGGTGCAAGCAGCCCTCGTTTCTTAAATCCGCGTGTCTTGTCAGGTTGAAGAGGAGACTAACGTGAAACGCAAACTGTTCCTGTTATTGGCAGCGGCGGCCCTCATGGCGGTTGTGCCGGCCTATGCCCACCACTCCTTCGCGGCGACGTACTTCGAAGATCGTACGCAGTCGGTCGAAGGCGAGCTCGTCCAGTTCCTGTTCCGCAACCCGCACTCCTTCGTGCACATCGAAGCGAAGGACGAAAAGGGCGAAGTCATTCGCTGGTCGGTCGAGTGGGGCGCGGGCCTGCAGCTCAACCGTCAGGG
>JBAUGX010000211.1:0-24846 GCA_049679965.1 Vicinamibacterales bacterium | reverse complement strand
CGGCCGCGGGCCGGCGGCCGGTCGTCGCGGTGGCCGGCGGCATCGACTACGCGCGGCCCAATCCTCGAATCTTCCCCCGCGCCAACCTCTGGGACGACTCGTGGGACGCCGGCATCAACATCAGTTGGCCGTTGTGGGATGGCGGCCGCACGAAAGCCGACATCGCGCAGACAAGCGGCGCGGCCGAAGCGGCGCGGCAGCGGCTGGCGGAGTTCGATTCGACCCTGGCGCTCGAGATCCATCAGCGTCTGATCGATCTCGACTCGGGCCGCGCGGCCGTCGCGACCTCCGAAGACACGATTCGCGCGGCCACCGAAGCGCGCCGGATCGTGACCGAGCGCTATCAGGCCGGCGTGGCCCAGAACACCGAGATGCTGGACGCGAACTTCGCCCTGCTGCAGGCCGAGCTCGACCGCACGCGGGCGATGGCGGCCGTGCGCCTGGCGGAAGCTCGGCTGGCGCGCGCGCTCGGACGGTAGGGGCCGGCATATGGTCGCCATCGACGTCCAGAACCTGACCCGCCGTTTCGGCGATTTCACCGCCGTCTCCGACCTCACCTTCAGCGTGGGACAAGGCGAGATCTTCGGCTTCCTCGGCAGCAACGGCGCCGGCAAATCCACCACCATCCGGATGCTCTGCGGGCTGTTGCGTCCGACCTCCGGCACCGCCACGGTCGGCGGCATCGATGTCGGTCGAGATCCCGAGGGCGTCAAGCGGCGTATCGGCTACATGTCGCAGCGGTTCTCCCTCTACGAGCAGCTCACCGTCGATCAGAACATCGCGTTCTTCGGCGGCATCTACGGCCTGAGCGCCGACCGTCTGGCGGCGCGTCGCGCGTTCGTGCTCGAGATGGCGGGCCTTCGGGGCCGCGAACGCACGTTGACGGGCGCCCTCTCCGGCGGCTGGCGTCAGCGCCTCGCGCTCGGTTGCGCCATCCTTCACGAACCACCCATCGTGTTTCTCGACGAGCCGACCGGTGGTGTGGACCCGCTCTCCCGCCGTCAGTTCTGGCGGCTGATCGACGAACTGGCTCGCGGCGGGGTCGCGGTTCTCGTCACGACGCACTATCTCGACGAGGCCGAGCACTGCCATCGCGTGTTGATCATCGAGGCCGGCCAGCTCGCTGCGATCGGAACGGTCAGCGAGCTCAAGCGCGTGTTCGCGGACCGCCCGATCGTCGAAATCCGGGCCTCTCAGCCCGTCCAGGCCATGCGGGAGCTCGATGCGATGCCCGAGGTTGAAAAGACAAGCATCTTCGGAACGGCCGTGCACGCCGTCCTGCGAACGGCGGACATTCCGGCGGCGGCTATCGCCTCCCGGCTGGCCCAGGCGGGCATCTCCACGACGCAGGTTGATCTGGTGGAGCCGTCGCTCGAAGACGTGTTTCTCGACCTCGCCGAACGGACCACGCGATGAACGAGCTGGCGAAGGCCTGGGCCGTTGGCGTCAAGGAACTTCGGCAGATCAGACGAGATCGCCGGCGGTTGGTGATCTTGCTGTTCGTGCCGGCCTTCTTCCTCCTGCTCTACGGCTACGCGCTCAATTTCGACGTCCGCGACATCACACTCGGGGTCCAGGACAACGACCGTAGCGCCGCGAGCCGTGAAGTCATCTCGGCGTTCGTCAATTCCGGCTACTTCCAGCTCGTGCGAGAAGTATCTCGCGACGCGGACATCGTCACCGCGATCGACCGCGACGAGACCCGCGCCGTGCTCGTCATTCCCGACCGATTCGGACGCGACGCGGCGACGGGCCGTCCGACGAGCGTCCAGCTGATCGTCAACGGCGACAACGCCAACACGGCGACGACGGTCGTCGCGTACGGCGTCACGATCGTGAGCACGATCTCGGCGCGCTATAGCGTGCTGGGCCGACGCCGCGCTGGGGCCGGGCCCCTGCTGACCGTCGAGCCGCGCATCTGGTACAACCCCGAGCTGCGCAGCGCGCTGTTTCTCGTGCCCGGCCTCATCGCCTACCTCGCCATGCTGACGGCCGTCGTCTCGACGGCGCTGTCCATCGTGCGTGAGAAGGAAGCCGGCACGATGGAGCAGGTCAGGATGGCGCCGATTGGCACGCTCCCATACGTCGTCGGCAAGACGATCCCGTACTTGGTGATCTCGCTGGCTGCGGCGATGGGCGTCGTCGGCCTGTCGATGCTTCTATTCGATCTCCCGATGCGTGGGTCGTGGGCCCTGCTGGTCGGCGCTGTGTCGCTCTTCCTGATTGGCGCGCTCGCCTTCGGCCTGTTGATCTCGACGTTGGCCGACACCCAGCAGGTCGCGTTCCAGCTGGCCCTGCTGACGTCGTACCTCCCGACCCTCATGCTGTCGGGCTTCATCTTCCCCATTTCGAGCATGCCGGCGTTTCTTCAGGGCGTCACGTACATCGTTCCCGCCCGTTACTTCCTCGTCGCGCTGCGCGGGATCGTCCTCAAGGGCGTGGGCCTCGACGCGCTCTGGCCACAACTGGTCGCCCTTGTCGTATTCGCGGTCGTCCTTCTGATGCTCGCGTCATTCAGGCTGCGCCGTCAGTGGGCATGAGCGTATGAGGCGAATCGCGCATCTGATCCGGAAGGAGTTCCTCGAGCTGCGGCAAGACCCGCGGCTCTTTGGGATCGTGATCATCGCGCCAATCCTGCAGCTGACCATGCTGGGGTACGCGGCCACGACCGACGTCCGCGACGTGCCAGTCGTCGTCGTCGACGAGGACCGATCGAGCGAGAGCCGGGAGCTGGTTTCGCGGTTCGACGCATCGCAAAACTTCGTCGTGGTCGATGCCCTGTCGTCGCTCGAAGAAGTGGCCGCGTACCTCGACGAGGGCCGGGCGTGGATGGCGCTTGGCATTCCGCACGACTATGGCGAGCGCGTGCGCCGCGGTCAGCCCGCGACCGTCCAGGTGATTGCGGACGGGACCGACGCCAGCTCCACGAACGTGGCGATCGGCTACGCGGGCGCGCTCGTCGCCTCGTACGCGCAGGACCTCGCGGCCGGCGGCCTTCCCGGCGCGGCCCGGCCCGCCGTGGCGGCCGACGTCCGCGTCTGGTTCAATCCGCAACTCGAAAGCCGCGTCTTCATGATCCCGGGCATCCTGGCCCTGCTGCTGCTCGTCGTCACGACGAACCTGTCGTCGATGGCGATCGTCCGCGAGAAGGAGCTGGGCACACTCGAACAGCTCAACGTGACCCCGCTCGCGCGGTGGGAGCTCATCACCGGCAAGCTGCTGCCCTACGCCGTGATCGGGATGCTGGACGTCCTGCTGGTCGTCGCGGTCGCGACGCTGTGGTTCGAGGTCCCGCTGCGCGGGAGCTTCCTGCTGTTGCTGGCGATGAGTTTCGTGTACCTGCTCTCGACCCTGGGGCTCGGGCTTTTCGTGTCCACCATCTCGGCCACGCAGCAGCAGGCCATGATCACGACGTCATTCTTCTTTCTGTTGCCGATGGTGTTTCTCTCCGGGTTCATCTTTCCCATCGAGAACATGCCCGCGGCGATCCGGCCCGTCACGTACCTGATGCCGCTGCGCTATTTCCTCGTCATCCTGCGCGGCATCTTTCTGAAAGGCATCGGTCTGGAGGTGCTGTGGCCGCAGGCGCTGGCGCTCCTTGTGTGGGGCGTGGGCATCCTGACATTGGCCATGTCGAGGTCGAGCAAGACCCTCAGTTGATTAGGCCTTCACTTCGACTTTCTTCTTCTTCGCCCGTTTGGCCGCCGGCTTGTGGGGCGCGGGTTCGCTGCTAGCCGACAGGGTCACGAGGCGCGTCGAGAAGACACGCCGGCCATGCTCGTCGAAGTCGATCACCGTGTGATGTTCGTTGACCTCGACAAGCGTGCCTGACCCATAGGTGGGCTGCGAAACGCGGTCGCCTTTGCTCCAGCCTTTCATCAATCTCCTGTATCAATGCGCCGGGGCCTCACCCCCGGCGCTCGAGAACTACCAACGGGGCTCGCGCCGGCCACCGCCGCCGCCGCCGCCACCGCGATTGCCACCGTAGCCGCCGCCGCCACCGCCGCCGCCAAAGCCGCCTTCGGGCTTGGGCCGCGCTTCATTCACGGTCAGCGCGCGTCCGCCGAGCTGATATTGATTGAGCTCGGTGGCCGCCTTCTGCGCCTCTTCGTCGGTCGACATCTCGACAAACGCGAAGCCCCGCGCCCGCCCGGTCGCCGCATCCCGCATCACGCGCACCGACTCCACGTTTCCGGCCTTGCTGAAGATCTCCTGGAGCTCCGTCTCCCCCGTGGTGTAGGGAAGATTCCCGACGTACAGCCTTCGACCCATACCCTCTCCTCGTTCGCACCGAAGGCCTGACGCCCTCCGATGCCGTTCACCCGACTACGCCAAGATCGCGTCCCGGCGCGGTGGTCGCACGTCGGCTAAGCGTTCACGAAGAGGCGGGAGCGACTCGGAACTGAGGCTCGATCGGCTCTCGGCGCGGGCAAAGCAGGCTAGGCTGGCCACCAGGAGGGCGTAGTCTATCTAATGCCAGGACCGCAGGCAAGTCGCCCCGTATAATCCGCCGGATGAGTGTATCGCTCGGATCAGGCCGTCTTTTCGACTCCGGCGCGCTGGTGGGCCGCCGCGTGGGTCTTGTCTGCAACCCGGCGTCTATCGACGGCGACCTCCGCCATGTCGCCGACCGTCTGACGGCCGGCGGTGCCCAACTGGCCGCCCTCTTCGGTCCGCAGCACGGATTCCGGTCCGACGTTCAGGAGAACATGATCGAGAGCGGTCACGGGCGCGACGAGGTCCGCCGGGTGCCCGTCTATTCCCTCTACAGCGAGACGCGCGAGCCGACCGCCGAGATGCTGAAGGGGCTCGACGTGCTCGTCATCGATCTGCAGGACGTCGGCACACGCATCTATACCTACATCTACACGATGGCCAACTGCCTCCGCGCCGCGAAGCGGCACGGCGTGAAGGTCGTCGTCTGCGACCGGCCGAATCCGATCGGCGGCATCGCCGTCGAGGGCCCGATACTTCTGCGAGGGTTCGAGTCCTTCGTGGGTCTGTATCCGATTCCCATGCGGCACGGCATGACGATGGGTGAACTGGCGCGGTTGTTCAACGAACACTTCGCCATCGACGCCGACCTCGAGGTCATCACCATGACGGGCTGGCGGCGCGAGATGTATTACGACGAGACAGGCCTGCTGTGGGTGCTGCCGTCACCCAACCTCCCGACACTCGACTCGGCCATCGTCTACCCAGGGACGGTGTTGTTCGAGGGCACGAACGTTTCGGAGGGCCGCGGGACCACCAGACCGTTCGAGCTCGTCGGCGCGCCGTGGACGGCCGCCGAACATTTCGCCGGCGAGATGAACCGGCTGGGGCTCGAGGGCGTCCGCTTTCGACCGACGGTGTTCGAACCGACGTTCCACAAGCACGCGAACACGAGCTGCGGCGGCTGTCAGATCCACGTGATCGACCGCCGCGCGTTTCGCGCAGTCGAGACCGGCGTGGCGCTCGTCAGCGCATTCCGCGCCAGCGGGCCAGATCAGTTTGCCTGGCGGCCGCCGCCCTACGAGTACGAGCACACGAAGCTGCCGATCGACATCCTGGCGGGATCGTCGGAGCTGCGGGAGCAGATCGAGCAGGGGCTGCCCGCCCGCGACATTGCCGCCTCGTGGGAGCCGGCGGTCGCCGGGTTCGAGAAGATCAGATCTCGATTCCTGCTGTATTGAGGGTCGTCAGCATTTCTTACGCTTTCACTGGCGCTTGACGGAGGCGCGCGCGACCTTGATTTGGCTCGCGTGGGCGTGCGCGTGGGCGGCGTAGGTCTCCAGCCAGTGCTCGACCGTATAGCGCCCGATCTCGCTGTGCGTCCCCTCGCGCTGCCACTCGGCCTCCGTCATGCGATCGAGAATGTCGGCCGTCGAACGCCGCGCAGCGTTCAAGGCGTCGAGCGACGCTTGAATCGGCCGATCGTAGTGCAGGCGCCTGGCGTATTCGTCCTGGTCGTACCCGACAATCTGCGGCCGGTCTTCCGCCAGCAGACGGCGCAGCCGGATGGCCGCCGTCATCTCGCTGTCGGCGAGATGGTGCACGATCTCGCGGGCCGACCATTTGTCTGGTGCCGGATGCGCGTCGAGCGCCACGTCGGTCGCGCCGGCCACCGCCTCGGCCACAACGCGATAGCCGTCCTTGTATTGATCAGTCAGCTTCTGTCGGGTCTTGAGATCCATATTTATTACCTTGCGCTGGGGCCCCACCCCAAGCGCCAGCCACGCCTCGCTCAGATCGCTCGGCGCGGTGGTTGCAGCGACTGTCCGCTTGGACAGGCAATCAGCCGCGGGTCTTCGCGATGCCGGGCGCGGCCGCTTCCTGGGCGGTTCGCGGCTCGAGATGGTGCGCGATCAGGTGCGCCTGCAGGCGTTCGAATGCCTCTCCGGGCGTCTCGGCCCACTGCAGCAGATCGAGGTCTTCTTCCGCGATCGCCCCCCACTCGATCATCGGCCTCAGATCGAGCACGTCCTTCCAGTACTCCCGGCCGTACATGATCACTTCAATCTTCTTCGAGAGTTTGTCGGTCTGCGCGAGTGTGAGGATCTCAAAGAGCTCGTCCATGGTGCCGAAGCCGCCTGGAAAGATCACCAGAGCCTTCGCCAGATACGCGAACCAGAACTTCCGCATGAAGAAGTAGTGAAACTCGAAGTGGAGTCCCTCGGTGATGTACGGGTTGGCGCCCTGCTCGAACGGCAGCCGGATGTTGAGCCCGATGGTCTTGCCGCCGGCTTCGTGCGCGCCGCGATTGGCGGCTTCCATGATGCCGGGGCCGCCGCCCGAGGCGACGACGAACCGGTGGTGCTCGGACTTGAGCGTCAGACTCCACGTCGTCAGCAGCCGCGCCAGCTCGCGGGCGTCCTCGTAGAACCGGGCCCACTCGACGGCGCGGCGAGATTTCTTCAGCTCGGCCTGAAACTGGTCGTCGGATACTTGGACGCCGCGCGCCCTGAGCGTCCGCAGCCCGCGCTCGGCGCGCGCCCGGCTGTCCACGCGCGCCGACCCGAAGAAGACCACCGTGTCCTGAATCTTCTGTTCCCTGAACCGGCGAAGGGGCTCGAGATACTCGGCCAGGACGCGAAGCGGCCGCCCCTCGCTGCTTTCCAGAAACTCCGGGTTCAGGTACGCCAGGGGCTGTTCGGTCATAGGCTCGACAATGTACCACCAGTGCTATGATTCGCGCTCTCACCATGGCGCCCAAGCCCCGTCTCGACATCAGCATCGTCATTGCCGCCCCGCTCGGCCGTGTGATGCGAGCCTTCTTCGACGCTCAGGCGATTGGGGCGTGGTGGCATGCGGTGCGGTCGGTGACCACGCCGCGAACGCTCGGGCCGTACGTGATCGAATGGGCGCCGACCGACTTCACCGACGATCTCCTCGGGCGGCTGGGCGGCGTCTTTCACGGCACGGTCATGCAGTTCGAGCCCGAGCACGGCTTCTTTGTCGCCGACGCCTTCTGGCTGCCGCCCGACGGCGATCCGATCGGCCCGATGGCGCTCGAGGTCACGTGCACGCCGGCCGATCAGGAGTCCATCGAGAGCACGCACGTGCGCGTCACGCAGACGGGCTTCGACGACAGCGCCCGATGGCGACGATATTATGAAATTGTGACGCCCGGCTGGGAGCGCGCGCTCAGCTCGATGAAGTCGCTGCTCGAGAGGTAGCCGCCAGGAGCGCTTCGGCGTCAGAGTCGCTGAATCTTCAGGTAGTTCGCGTCGGTGCGCGTCAGATCGGGGCTGATGCTCACGAGCACGATCGTCGCGCCCGCCGCCACCAGCCCCAGCGCCACGAGCTCGCGGCCGATGAGCGCGCCCGTCGCATCGACGTTCTCTCCGATATCCGTGCGCAGGGGGACGACGCCCCAGTACAGCGTCAGACGACGAGCCATCTCGTGACGATCCGTCGTCGCGATGATGGGTGCCCAGGGACGAAGCGTCGAGAGGCGCCGCGCCGTGCCGCCCGCACGCGTCACCGCGACGATGGCCTGCGCGTCGCCGCCACTGGCGAGGGTGACGGCCGCCTGGCAGAGCGCCTGCGCGTGGTCGTCGTGCAGCGGCTCCTCGGGGGTCGAGAACGGCGGCGCGCCAGGGTGTGCTTCCGCTTCCCGGATGATGGTGTCGAGCGTCTGCACGGCGCGGGTGGCGAAGGCACCGACGGCCGTCTCGCCCGCCAGCATGATCGCATCGACGCCATCGTCGACGGCGCTTGCCGCGTCGTTGACCTCGGCGCGCGTCGGCCGCGGCTCGGTCGTCATCGACTCGAGCACCTGGGTGGCGACGATGACCGGCACGCCCATGCGCCGCGCCCGGCGCGTGATGTCCTTCTGCGCACGCGGCACGCGTTCGAGCGGCATCTCGAGGCCCAGGTCACCGCGAGCCACCATCACCGCGTCGCACGAGATGAGAATCTCGTCGAGATGATCGAGCGCCTCCGGGCGCTCCAGCTTCGCAATGAGCGGCACGGTCGCCGCGTCCGCGTCGGCCATGAGCTGACGGGCGCGACGGAGATCAGCGGCGTTCTGCACGAAGCTCAGCGCGACCATGTCCACGCCAAGCTCCAACCCGAGCTGGAGATCGGTGACGTCCTTCATCGTGATGGCCGAGGTGGCGAGCGCGACGCCCGGCGCGTTGATGCCCTTGTGCTCGCCAATCTCGCCGCCTTCGACCACCGTCGTCTGGATTTCGGTGCCGTTTGTGGCCTCGACGCGCAGTTCCACCAATCCATCGGCCAGCAGCAGCCGGTCGCCGATCTTGACGCTCTGCGCCAACGCCGCGAAGGTCGTGGACAGGCGCCCGGGCCCGCCGACGAAGTCGCCCGTGGCGATGCGCAGTGCGTCACCGGGCTTCACGTGAATCGGCCGGCCGCCTTTGAGGGTCCCGGTGCGGATCTTCGGCCCGCCGAGATCCTGCAGGATGGCCACTTGGCGCCGCGCGCGGGCCGCCGCGGCGCGGACCCTGGCGAAGGTGGCCCGCTGCGACTCGTGCGTGCCATGCGAGAAGTTCAGGCGGAAGATATCGACGCCGGCCGCAATCAACGCGTCGAGCATGACGTCGGAGTCGCTCGCGGGTCCGACCGTCGCGATGATCTTGGTGTGGCGCATCAGCCCCTACGATATCGCCTCCGAGCCACTGCCAAGAAGAAAAGCGAGCGACCTCTTCGCGCGCGTTCGTCGAGGTGCTCAGGCTGTCGAGGTCCGTATGCGCGCCCTTGCGGACGGCTTCCTCTCGGTGCTGATGTCGCGGAACGGGCCAACCAGATGCGATGTTGGTGCGGCGCCCCGGCCATCCGGAACGACACCCCGCTGACCACCAGTTGCCCAGGAAATTGGCGATGAAATTCGGAGTGACGTTCCCGCAGCGAGAGATCGACACCGATCCGATTGCCATCCGCGACTTTGCCCAGGTCGGGGGACGGGGCCTCAGCGGGGCTGGGGCGAGGCTTGCGCTGATCCCTGCAGTGATAACGCGCGCCGGACTTCGCCGACAAGCTGATCCGGCCTATACGGCTTCGCCAGGTACATCTCTCGAGGCCACTCGGACTCTCCGAGACCGGACGATGACAGCGGCCGCCCGGAGACAAGGAGCACACGGATGCTCGGCAGCAGCTGCCGGAGCCGCTCGGCGAGTACGACTCCCCCCATCTGGGGCATCATGACGTCGGCCACCAGCATGTCGACTTCCAGGCCTCCCTCAACCAGTGCCACCGCCTCGACGCCGTTCCGCGCGCTGGTGACGCTGTACCCCTCAGACATCAGGACCTGGGTGGCGAGCTCGCGAATCGCGTCGTTATCCTCGGCGACAAGGACGGACCCGCGGCCTCGATCCTCCCGGACATCGTCGTTCGATCTCCTCGGCGCCGCACCGGACGTCGGAAAGTAGAGCGAGAAGGTGGTTCCCTGGCCGACCTCGCTCCGCACTGATATGTACCCGCCGTTCTGACGCGTCAGGCCGTACACGGTGGCCAGTCCAAGACCGGAATTGTGGCTGCCTTCTTTCGTCGAGAAGAACGGTTCGAACATGTGACTCTTCGTTTGCGGACTCATACCCTGTCCGTCGTCGGTCACGGCGAGCAGCACGAATGACCCCCTCGGATTCTCCGGATTCATCCGCGCGATCTCCGCACTGGTCGCAGGTCGGGTCTCGATCTCGAGTCGACCGCCTATCGGCATCGCATCCCTTGCGTTGAGCACCAGGTTGAGCATGATCTGGCCGAGCTGCGTGCGATCGATCGTGATCCATCCAGCCGATGGATCCGACCGCACCGAGACAGAGATCTCATCGCCGATCACCGGGTTGAGCAGGCGCATCACATCCAAGACCACCTCGCCCAGCTCGACGCGTTCCGGACGGTGCGGTTGCTTGCGTCCGAACGCCAGCAGTTGTGACGTAATCTTCGACGCCCTGTCGACGGCAACCGAAATCGCCTCCAGCGTCTGTGGCGAGGGGGTGGACGGCGCCTGCCGGCGCATCAGCTCCATGTGCCCAAGAATCACTGTGAGGATATTGTTGAAGTCGTGCGCGATGCCGCCGGCGAGGCGGCCAATCGCTTCCAACTGCGCCGCCTGTCGCAGTCGCTCTTCCAGGCGTTCGCGGTCGAGCGCCAGTCCGATCATCCGTGCGGCGATCGCGAGGCCATCCATCTGGCTCGGGTTGGGCGATCGCGGTTCATCGGCGTAGAGCGCGACCGCGCCCAGCACCGACCCGTCGCTGGCCGTTATGGGATGCGACCAGCACGCGCGGACCCCCGCGATCGCAGCCGCCGCTCGCAAGTCACGCCAGAGCAGGTCCTCGTTGATGTTCTCGACGACAACCGGCACGTTCCAGAACGCCGCAGTGCCGCAGGAACCGACGGCAGGGCCGATGTGCAGGCCTTCGACCGCATCGTTGTACTCGGCCGGAAGGCTTGGGCCGGCACCAACCGCCACCCGACCCGTCTCTGGATCGACGAGCAGAATCGAGCATCTCATTCCCGGATTGGACGCCTCCACGATGAGCGCCATCGCCCTGAGCGCCTCGGCCTGCGTACCAGCCGCAGCGGTGGCCCCAGGCTTGGCCGAACCGTCACCCCCCAGTCGCCCGAACGCAAAGACTCCGGTCGCCCCAGTCTTGACTAACCAGTCGAACCAGACCCACTCGTCCATTCGCTTCGCGCCGTGTCGAGCTCGCACCGAGCCGGAGCCGGCCTTGAGAACCGTTCCCAAGGCTGTCTGGTCTTCAGGATGAATCCACTCGAGCAGGGGACGAACCTGGAGCTCCTCGGTCGTGAGGCCCAGCAGCTCTCCGAACGACCGATTCGTTCGCGTCTCTGGCGAGCCCACGCTCCGGAGAATTGACGGGGCATCAGACTGAGTGCTCATTGGCTGGATGCTCATCGGCTTATCCACGGCCGCGCCGGGGAGGCCGGCGCGCTTCTCTGACAGTGATCACCGAAGGGCAAAGTCCGTAACCGGGGGGTTCTACCACAACCGCGGTGCGAAGTCGACCACGTACGTCGGACCGCAGGCAGGAAGGCTCTCAGCACGAGGCTCCCAGCACTTGACACCCTGTTGACGAGCGGCATAATCGGCGTCTGAGGCCGAATCATATGAGCCGCATCGTGCCCGATCCGGTCGAACACTATCTTGCCGGACTCAACCGCCTCACCGATCCCGTACTGCAGGACATCGCCAAGGCGGGCGTGGACTTGCCCCTCGTGGACGCCGAAGTGGGCGCATTGCTCCGCGTGCTCGCGACCTCTCTCAACGCCACGCGAATTCTGGAGATCGGAACGGCAATCGGCTATTCGGGCATCTGGCTGGCCGGCGCCCTGCCGCCAAGCGGCATGCTGCTGACGCTCGAGATCGACCCGGACCGGGCGCGGCAGGCCCGGGAGAACTTCGCGCGCGCCGGCCTCGCCGATCGCGCCACGGTCATCGTCGGCGACGCGGAACGGATGCTGGCCAAGGTCGCCGGGCCGTTCGACCTGATCTTCCAGGACGGGGACAAGAAACTGTATTCGCCGCTCCTCGACCGATTAGTGGCTCTGCTTCGCCCCCGCGGACTGCTCGTCACCGACAACGTGCTCTGGAGCGGCGAAGTCATCCCCGGGTACGTGGACAAGCCCACGCACGACGTCGAAGACACGCGAGCCATCGTCGCCTACAACGAGCGCCTCAACGCGCACCCCGCGCTGATGACCTCCATCGTCCCACTGCGCGACGGTGTGGCGATTTCCGTGAAAAGGTCCGGCTGAAGCCGGACCCCACGTACGACGTACGAAGGGGACGATCGATTGGCGATCTGTCCGTGAGCTGTTTGTAGTGTTGGGCTGTTCGTAGTGTTGCGCTGTTCGTACGTGGGGTCCGCCTTTAGGCGGACCTTCGACAACATTGACCATCCAAGAATTCGGAAGACGGCTGCGAGCACGAGAAATCACGTCGGAACAGATCACTGACGCGTGTCTGGAGCGCATCGAGGCGGACAATCCGCGCCTCAACGCGTTCATCCTGGTGATGGCCGACCAGGCGCGACGGCAGGCGCGCGAGGCCGACCGCGAGCTTGCCGCCGGCCGCCATCGCGGGCCGCTGCACGGCGTCCCGATTTCCGTCAAGGACATCATCGACGTCAACGGCACGCCGACGACGGCCGCCTCGCGCGTCCGCGAGGGCCATGTGGCCAGTCGCGATGCGGCCGTCATCACACGCCTTCGGGCGGCCGGCGCAGTGCTCATCGGCAAGACCAATCTGCACGAATTCGCCCTCGGGACCACGAACGAGGACTCGGCCTTCGGCCCTGCGCGCAACCCGCACGACCCGACGCGGTCGCCGGGCGGATCAAGCGGCGGGTCGGCCGCCAGCGTGGCGGCCGGCATGGCGCTCGCGTCCATCGGGACGGACACTGGCGGGTCCATTCGTATTCCGGCCGCCGCATGCGGCATCGTCGGGCTCAAGCCCGCGTACGGCGAAGTGCCGACCGACGGCGTCGTGCCCCTGTCGCACACGCTGGACCACGTCGGACCGCTGGCCCGGAGCGTCGCCGATGCCGCGATTGTCTACCGCGCGCTCGCCGGGCAGTCGCCGGCCGAGTCCCCGGCCCCCGCGTCGCCGAGAGGACCGAAGCTCGCCGTGCTGCGCTCCTACTTCTGCGATCTGCTGGACGAGGAGGTGCGCGCGCGATTCGAAGAGGCGCTCGATGGCCTGCAGGCAGCCGGCGTGCAGATGGAGACAGCCGAGATTCCACACGCGCCCGATATCGCGTCGATCTATCTCCGCATCGCCCCGCCCGAGGCCGCGGCGCATCATGCGGCGACACTCGAGAACATGCCGGAGCGGTACACGACGCCGGTACGCGAGCGGCTGGAGGCGGGCCGGACCGTATCGGCCGACGACTACGTGCGCGCGCTGTCGGAGCGACAGGTTCTGAAGCGTGAAGTGAGCGCAGCGCTGGCCGGATGCAACGCGTTGGTGCTGCCGACCCTGCCCATTCCCGCGCCCCTTTTCGGCGCCGACACGGCTCGCGTCGGCGGGACCGACGTGCCCCTGCGGAGCCTGATGCTGCGGCTGACCCAGCTCTTCAACCTCACCGGCCATCCGGCGATCGGCTTGCCGGCCGGGGCAACGGTGTCGGGCCTGCCCTGCTCGCTTCAGCTTGTCGGATTGGACACCGAAGCGCTGCTCCGCGTCGCGCTTGCATGTGAGGATCACGTGTCCAGGGGCGTAGGTCTCAAGTTTGAAGTCTGAAGTGTGGCAGACTTCAGACTTTAGGAGGTCATGATGACGTCTCTCTCTGAGTTGTGGCTGCCCATCGTACTGTCGTCGGTGATCGTGTTCGTCGCCAGCTCGGTAATCCACATGGCGTTGCCGTGGCACAAGGGCGACTACGCTCGGGTGCCGAATGAAGACAAGGTGATGGAGGCGCTGCGTCCCTTCGCGCTTCCGCCCGGCGACTACATGATCCCGCGCGCGTCGAGCACCAAGGAGATGAGCACGCCCGAGTTTGTTGACAAGCTGAAGAAGGGCCCGGTGCTCGTCGTCACCGTGTTCCCGAACGGACAAACGGGAATGGGGAGGAACCTCACCCTCTGGTTCGTCTTCTCCGTCGCGGTCGGCACCTTTGCCGCCTATGTCGCCGGACGTGCGCTGCCGGTCGGCGCGAACTACCTCAGCGTCTTCCGGTTCATCGGCGTCATGACGTTTGTCGGCTACTCGATGGCGCTCTGGGAGATGTCGATCTGGTATCGCCGCGCCTGGAGTACGACGATCAAGTCGACCGTGGACGGTCTGATCTACGGGCTTCTGACGGCGGGGACGTTTGGGTGGTTGTGGCCGCGCTGAGCCGTGCTTGGGGTATTCTGCTTCCCATGATCAAGTCTGTCGTCCGTGATGTGATGCTCGTTTTGTGTCTCGCCTCGATGGCCGCCTGCGCGCAGGCGTCTAGACCGGAGGCATCCGCGTCGCCCAAGCTCGAGACCGAGGAGCAAAAGACGCTGTACGCGCTCGGGATCCTCCTTGGGAGAAACGTCAAGCCGTTCGCCTTGAAGCCCGAGGAGCTGGCAATCGTCAAGGCGGGTCTCACGGACGCCGTGACGGACGCCAAGGCGCAGGTCGATCTCGACACTTACGGTCCGAAGGTGAACGACCTGGTCCAGCAGCGATCCGCCTCCGGAGCCGACGAAGAGAAGAAAAAGGGTCAGGCGTTCGCCGACAAGGTCGCGCAGGAGAAGGGCGCGACGAAGACCGCGTCCCAGGTCGTGATCCGCACGATCACCCCAGGCGCCGGCGCGAGCCCGACCGCGAACGACGTCGTCAAGGTCCACTACGAGGGCAAGCTCATCGACGGTACCGTCTTCGACAGCTCGATCCAGCGCGGTCAACCGGTCGAGTTCGCGCTCGGCGGCGTCGTGCCGTGCTGGACCGAAGCGCTGCAGAAGATGAAGAAAGGCGAGAAATCGCAGGTCGTCTGCCCGTCCTCGGCGGCCTACGGCGATCGAGGGTCACCGCCGGTCATCCCGCCAGGGGCCACGCTCAGCTTCGAAGTGGAGCTGCTCGATTTCCACAAGCCGTAGGTTGCCATGACTTCCTGCCAGACCGGGACCACTTCGTCGGCGATGGTGTGAAGGGTGCATATCACCATGGTCAAGAAGCGCCTGGCGGACGGAACGGAGTGCCGCAAGTGCCAGGAGGCGACCGCTCTCCTGCAGTCGCGCGGCCTCTGGGAACAGGTGACGGACATCGTGTGGGCCCATGAAGACGACCCCACCAGCCGGGGCATGGTGCTCGGCCGCCACCACGGCGTCGATCGCGCCCCGTTCTTCATCGTCCGCGACGACAAAGGTGAAGCGATCTACGTGAGCGTGCTGCAGCTGGTGAAGGATCGGTTCGACGCGCGGGTCACGGCCGCCCAGCAGGCGGAGAGCATCGACGTCGATGAGGTCGGGGGAATCTAGCGCACATTCCCGGCGTGCAGGCCACATTCTCTCTTCGTTTCTTCCTCCCACCACCACCGCCCGGCGCGCTCGTGCTGACCGGGATTGGTCGGCCGCGTGCACGGCTCGCAGCCAATCGAGATAAACCCGCGGTCGTGGAGCGCGTTGTACGGTACGTCGTGATCGCGAATGTAGGCCCACACCTGCTGCGAGTTCCAGAAACTCAGCGGGTTGAATTTCACGAGCGGTTTGTCGGGCGTGCTGAACGTGCGATCGAGCTGCACCACCGGCACGGCGGCGCGTGTGCCGGGACTCTGATCCTTCCGCTGGCCGGTGACCCACGCGCGCAGCGGCGCGAGCGCCCGCATCAGCGGCTCGACCTTGCGAATCCCGCAGCACTCCTGGTGCCCGTCCACGAAAAACGAGAACAGTCCCTTGTCGCGTACCAGCGCCTGGACAGCCTCCGGCTGCGGAAACACGACCTCGATGGCGATGCCGTAGTGCACGCGAACTTTTTCGACAAACTGATACGTCTCGGCGTGGAGGCGGCCGGTGTCGAGCACGAAGACCTTGAACGGCCGTCCGATCTTGGTGGCCATGTCGACGAGCGCGACGTCTTCCGCGCCGCTGAACGCGAGACCGATATCGGGCGAATATTCCTTCAGCGCCAGCTCGAGAATATCGCGCGGGGGGCGCGAGGCGTACTGGCCGGCCACAGCGCCGAGCGTGGTTACATCAAGGGCCACGTCTTGACCGTACTACGGGTGAGCTCAAGCCGCAACAGGCCGAGCTCGCATTGCCCGCCGGGTGAAATCGCTAGCGAAGACCAGCAGCGATGCGGCACCCATGCACTAGCGGTCTAGTCCAATCTCGTCTATCGTCAGGCCGAGGGAGGCGGAATGGCGAAGATCTCCGGCTCCGTGGGGGCCAACGGTAAGAACCGCGTCGAGGACGTGAAGACCGTCCAGGCGATCCTCAACCGTGTCCCGCCCGCCGAAGGCGGGCCGGCGACGCCGCTCAAGGTCGACGGGCTGTGCTATCAGAAGACGACGGCGGCGATCGAGCGCTTTCAGAAGATCGGCTGCGGCTTCAAGTGGCCCGACCGGATCATCGAGCCGGACCACAAGACCTGGATCGCCCTCAATCGCTACGACCCCGCCGAGCCGCCCGCTCCGCCGGTGCCCGCTGAGCCACCCGAGCCGCCCAAATGCTCCAGCCACGGCGTGCTCCTGCACTCCACGCTGGCGCCGGGTGCGTCGTCGAGCAGCGCGTTCGTCGGAAAGTACCTTCCCGTCAAGCTCGACGCCTGGCAACGCAGCGTGGCCCGCGGCGTGTTCGGCGACAGCCTCGACCTCGACTCGATCTTCGTCGTCTACCGCACGCCTCCGGGGGGAAAGGGCTTCTGCTCCGTGGGGCCGATGCCAGGGCAGAACACGCTCATGCTCAGCAGCTCGGCCAAGGAGCTGCTCATTCACGAGCTGACGCACGTGTGGCAGTCCCAGCACCACGCCACAGCGGGCAAGTTCATGTGGAACTCGGCCATGAGCCAGAACCTCGCGAACTCGAACGGCGAGAGCCCTTACTGGTACGTCGTGGGCGATCCGTTCGGGAAGTACGCCGCCGAGCAGATCGCCGACATGGTCGAGAACGGCGAGGGCTACATCGTCGATCACGTCCGCTCGCGCGCGGTCCGGTTCCACGATCCGATGAACATCGAGAGCCTCGCGACGCCGCGCACGCAGGCGCGCAAGCCCCCCGCGAAGCACGCCCCGGCGAAGTACTGAGCCATGCCCCGCGGGGCCGGTTTCACCCCGCCGACAACATCGCTGTACCAAGTAGCCCGGACCCTATTGGGTCCGGCTGCTCGGCGGGCCTGACAAGGCCCGCCCTACCCCTTGTCGAGAAGGTGTCGCGCGATCGTGATGTAGTGATCGACGGCCGCGTGGAGCTCGGCGATCGACACGTACTCGTCGGCCGTGTGCGCGAGGTGAATCGAGCCCGGCCCGAACAGCAGCGGCTTGCCCCAGAGGTCGAGCAGCGGCACGTCGGTCGTGAAGGGGAACACCGCCGTGTCAAAACCGGGTACCGTCGTCAAACGAACGGGCGGCACGTCGAGGACGTGCTCGATGCGGACGCGCCGTTCGAGCGGCGCGATGGCCTGTCGGACCAGCGCCGCGTCGCTCACCGTGCGGAACATCACTTCGGCCTCGGCCGCCGGCGAGACCACGTTTGGCGCGACGCCGCCACCGATCACCCCAACGGTGTAGTGGGTCTGTCCCAGCACCGGGTCCGACGGCAACGGCACCGACCTGAGCTCGACGAGCGCATCGATCAGCTTGTCGATCGCCGACTCGCCCAGCTCGGGAAACGACGAGTGGACCGCGCGCCCGCTTGCGTGCAGCTTGACGCGCAGCATCCCGCGCGTGGCCAATCCCAGACGGCTGTCGGTCGGCTCTCCGTCCACGAGGTACCGGCACCCGCGCGCCGCCTCGCTCGTGCCGGGACTCGCCGCGTCGTTCGCGACCCTGGCACCGTCGCTCCCGCGCTCCTCCCCGACGACAAACAGCAGCCCGACGCGTGCCTCGCCCTGGCGCCGCAGCCGATCGACCGCCACGACTTGCGCCGCGAGAATGCCCTTCGCGTCGCACGCCCCGCGCCCGTACAAACGATCGCCCTCGATCCGGGCGGGGAAAAACGGGGGCACGCAATCGAAATGGGTAGAGAGCACGACCGCCGGCGGGCCCGCGGTCGCCAGGATGTTGAAGCGGGTCTCGTCGACCTCCTGCTCGAGGACCGTGAAGCCCGCGTCGCGCAGGTGACGCGCCAGCCAGCGCCCGGCCTCCGCCTCACGCCCTGTCGTCGAATCGATGTCGACGAGGGATCGCGTGAGCGCTACCGGATCCATGCCTCGAGCTCGGTGCGGGTGTCGGTCCGCGAGTCGCGGTACTTGACGATGACGGGGGTCGCGAGCGAAAGGCCCCATTCGGGACCTTTGCCGCCGGTGACCGCACGGGCGCCCGGCACGACGACCGCGCCTTCCGGGATGACGAGGGGGCGGTCGCTCGTGGGTTTGATGATCTCGCCGCGAACCAGGTCGTACACCGGCGTCGAGCCGGTCAGCACGGTCCCCGCGCCCACGACCGCACGCGCCTTGATGATGGCGCCCTCGTAGAGTCCGGTGTTCCCGCCGATGAGCGCTTCGTCCTCGACGATGACCGGCAGCGCGCCGACCGGCTCGATCACGCCGCCAATCTGCGCTCCCGCGCTCACGTGCACGCGCGCGCCGATCTGGGCGCACGATCCGACGAGCGCGTGCGAGTCGATGAGCGATTGCTCCCCGATCCAGGCGCCGATGTTCACGTACATCGGCGGCATGCAGATGACGCCCGGCGCCACGTACGCGCCGTCGCGGATCGCGGAGCCGCCGGGCACGATGCGGATGCCGGCGGCCAGGCCCGGTCGCTTGAGCGGCAGCGTGTCTTTGTCGTAGAACGGCAGCCGCCCGGCGTCCATCGACGCATCGACCAGGTCGCCGAACCTGAAGCCGAGCAGAATACCCTGCTTCACCCACGTGTTGACGCGCCAGCCAACCGGGCTCGACCGATCGGGCTCCGCGGCCCGCACGGCGCCCGACGACAGGGCCTCGCGCAGCCGCGCGAACACCGCGCGCGCGGCGTCGCGATTGGCCGACGCGCCCGCGGCGACCAGGTCGATGATGTCGTTTTCGAGAGACATCTAGACGAGTGCGCCCTTGAGAAGGCTGAGATCCTTCAACACCTTCAGGATCTTGGCTTTCGCCTCGGGATTGGGCGACACGAGCGGCAGCCGGTAGACCTCTTCGATGAGTCCCATCGCCGCCATCGCCGCCTTGACCGGCAGCGGATTGGCTTCGACGAAGTTGATCGACATCAACGGCATGAGCCGGCGGTTGATCGCGCGCGCCGCCGCGAAATCGTTGCGCTCGGCCGCCTCGACCATCTGCGCCATCTCGGCCGGCATTTCGTTCGAGGCGACTGAAATGACGCCGCGCCCGCCCACCGCCATCACCGGCAACGTCATCGGATCGTCTCCGGAGAGCACGATGAAGTCGGGCGGGACGGCCCGGCAGATCTCGCAGATCTGCGACATGTTGCCCGACGCTTCCTTGACGCCGACGATGTTCGGGATGGCCGCGAGGCGCAGCAGCGTGGACACCTCGAGGTTGACGCCCGTGCGGCCTGGCACGTTGTAGAGGATGATCGGGAGCGGCGTGCTTTCGGCGAGCGCGCGGTAGTGTTGAAACAGCCCTTCCTGGCTCGGCCTGTTGTAGTACGGCGTCACCGACAAGAGCCCGTTGGCGCCGGCCTTCTCGAGATCGGCCGCAAGCTGGATCACTTTCCTGGTGTTGTAGCCGCCCGCGCCGGCCAGCACGGGCACCTTGCCATCGGCTTCCTTAGCCAGGATCTCGACAATCCGGATGCGCTCCGCATCGGAGAGCGTCGGGTTCTCGCCGGTGGTGCCGCAGGGCGAGATGAAATGAATGCCCGCGTCAATCTGCCGGCGGCCCAGCCGGCGCACCGCCGCTTCGTCGACATCGCCGGTCCTGGTGAACGGCGTAATGAGCGCCGTCCCTGCTCCCGTCCAAGGCGTTCGCATGACTGATCCCCAATCCGCAATCAACAATCCGCAATCAGCAATGTCTAGAGTCCCAACACGTCCTTCATTGTGTACCAGCCGCGCTTGCCTTTGATCCACCGAGCCGCGACCAGGGCGCCGCGCGCAAAGGCCGTGCGATCGCGGGCCGTGTGGGTCAACGTCACCGTCTCCGCGGGGCCGTCGAACCCAACCGTGTGGGTGCCCGGGATATGGCCCGCGCGGGTCGACGACACATCTATGGGACGCGCAAAGCCGGCCCGCTCCATGGTCCCCTTGAGCAGCAGCGCGGTGCCAGACGGCGCGTCCTTCTTGGCCGCATGATGCGATTCATGGAGGAAGGCGCCAAACTCCGCCTGCTGCGCGAAGAGTCTCGCGGCGTGGGCTACGGCCGCCTCGAACAGCATCACGCCGGTCGAAAAATTTGGCGCCGCCACCAGGCCCGACTCGGCCTGCGCGACGGCCCGGCGCAGGTCGTCCTCGTGCTCGCCCCAGCCCGTGGTGCCGAGCACGACGTTGATCTTGCGCCGCGCCAGTATCGGGACGTTGCTCATCACGGCGGCGGGCACTGTGAAGTCAATCGCGACGTCTACATCCCGCCAGCGTTCCGAGCTCACGTCCTCGCCGCCACGGAGCGGATCGACCACCCCGGCCACCTCGCAGCCGTACTCCCCGGCGAGGCTCTCGACGAGCCTGCCCATCCGCCCGTACCCGACTAGCAATACGCGCATCTGATCCTTATCACCGTCTGCCAACCACGAAGACACGAAGGGCACGAAGGTTTTTCATAACAAGCCCTCTCGATGCATCAACTCCGCGTTGAGGATGGCCGCGCCGGCCGCGCCGCGGATCGTGTTGTGCCCGAGCGCGACGAACTTGTAGTCGAGCACCAGGCAAGGCCGGAGCCGCCCCACGCTCACGGTCATCCCTCGCCCGCGATCGACATCGAGCGCCGGCTGCGGCCTGTTTCGCTCGGTCAGGTAGACGATCGGCTGCGCAGGCGCCGACGGCAGCTCCATCAGCTGCGGCTTTCCCTTGAACGTCCGCCATGCATCGATGATGGCGTCCGGCGTCGGGCGCTGGTCGAGCGCGACCGACACCGTTTCCGTATGGCCGTTCAGCACGCCCACCCGCGTCGTCTGGGCGCTCACCTTCGCGGGATGCGGCTCCACTCGTTTGTCGTGCAAGCGGCCGAGAATCTTGAGCGGCTCGGACTCGACCTTGGGCTCTTCGCCGTCGATGAACGGGATGACGTTGCCGAGGATATCCCAGGAGGCCACGCCGGGGTACCCCGCGCCCGAGATGGCCTGCAACGTGGTCACCATGACGGCCTTCAACCCGAACTGGCAGAGCGGCGCGAGGGCCATCGTCAACACGACCGTCGTGCAATTCGGGTTGGTGACAATGCGTCCCTTCCAGTGGCGTGATGCGGCCTGCACGTCGAGCAGGGCCAGGTGATCCGGGTTGATCTCGGGGATAAGTAGCGGCACGTCCGCCTCCATCCGGTAGTTCTTGGAGTTGCTGACGATGAGATGGCCGGCCTGGGCGAACGCGCCTTCGATCTCGGTGGCGACCGACGAATCGAGGCCGGAGAACACGAGCTTGGGCGCGCGGCCAGGCGTGGCGGCGTCGACGCCGAGCCTGGCGATCTCGTCAGGGAGAGGCGTCGCCAGGCGCCACGCCGCGGCGTCGCGGTACGCCTTGCCTTCGGACCGCTGGCTGGCGCCAAGCCAGGTCACACGGAACCACGGATGCTCCGCCAGCAGGGCGATGAACTGCTGACCAACGGCGCCTGTCGCGCCGAGAATTCCAACTTCAATCATTTTCATAATGTCGTGGGGCCCCACCCCCACGACCTGCCACCGCTCGCTCCTCCGCTCGCGGCGGTGATTGCGGCGACAGCCCTCAGGCGGGGCATCCCGTCTCCCTCAAAAAAAAAGCCGACGCGGTCATCAACCGTGTCGGCAAGGTGAACGCTCGATTTATCTCTTATCAGCGATCGAGCACACAGGCGGCGACACGGCCGGTTCGCTTTCGACCGGATTTCTTGTGCGTGTCGGCCTTCGTCCGCATGAGCGCGCCAGTATAGCATGGTCCCTCGATGCTTCAAGCACTGTTCCATGCCTGGGAGCGCCGGCTCGCGTCGGTCACGACCGATCGCGTGGTCCGGCCCTTCGAGTGGGGGCTCGACTGGATCCCGCCGAACGGCAACAGCGGCCAGGCCGATCCTGCGAACGCGCTGGGTGACTGGGTGTCGCGTGTGATGGCGGACACCAACGCGTTCTATGCGGCGCCGCCCACGCGTGATTACACGGTCGAGGCGCGGGTGGACGGCACAGGCCGCGTGATGTTCCCAAGCGCGTTCGTCACGCCGCACCCCGACAACAACACCGTGCGCTGCCGCTACTTCCCGGCCCGCCGCTCGACGGCCGCCGTGCTCGTCCTGCCACACTGGAACGCGGACGCCGAGGCGTACGGCGGGTTGTGCCGGTTGCTCGCCTGGAATGGCTTGAGCGCGCTGAGGCTCAGCCTGCCCTATCACGACGAGCGGACGCCGCCCGAGCTGCGTCGCGCCGACTTCATCGTCAGCTCGAACATCGCGCGAACGGTGCAGGTGTGCCGGCAAGCCGTGCTCGACGCGCGGCGCGCCATCGGCTGGCTGGCGTCACGCGGCTACGACCGCATCGGCATCCTTGGCACGAGCCTCGGATCGTGCCTGGCGCTCCTCACCACGGCGCACGAACCGCTCGTGCGCGCCCAGGCGCTCAACCACATCTCGCCCTTTTTCGCCGACGTCGTGTGGCGCGGACTCTCGACGAGCCACGTGCGTCAGGGGCTCGATGGCCACATCGACCTCGAACACCTTCGGGAGTTGTGGAAGCCGATCAGCCCGTGGTGGTATCTCGAACGCGTTCGCGACCGGCAGACGCTGCTGGTGTACGCGCGGTACGATCTGACCTTCCCAGTCGATCTGTCCCGGGATCTGGTGCACGCATTTCGTGATCGAAACATCCCGCACCAGGTCGCCGAGCTGCCCTGCGGCCACTACAGCACGGGCTACACGCCTTTCAAGTACATCGACGGATGGGTGTTGACGAGATTTCTGAAGAACGCGCTCCGCCGAGATCCGGCTACAGGTACCTCAGCAGACCGCTGAGGGCGCTCAGGAGGACCTGCGCGAGCTCGCGGACGAGCGGTGAAATCTCACCGTCATTGACGGCCGTGGCGATCGTCACCGGCTCCGTCAGAAACAGCCACACGGTCGCCATCGCGAGCACGATGCTGACGAGGGCAATCAGCCCGAACAAGCTGAGACCGAGACGACGGAATGGCATGACATCCTTAGATTCCTCAGATGAAGGAGTCTATCAGAAGGCGTCTGGGGCCAAGATCGTCGGATCGCCCAGGCCGAGGCGGCTCACGTCGGCGCCCATCGCGTCGAGATCGCCGACGACCACCGTCGTCAGCCGCGACGGATCGAGGTGCGCGGCCATGACGCGCGTGACGTCGGCGGACGTCACCTGATGGATGCGCGGGACGAACTCGGCGAAGAAACGGTCTGGCAGATCGTAGAGCGCCAGTTCGGTCAGAGCCCGCGCGATGTGGTCGGCGGTTTCGAAATTCCTGGCGTAGCCGCGGGTGAGCGCCGCGGTGGCCAGCTCCAACTCGTCCTCGGTCACCGGCCTCGATCCGCGAATCGCCGCAATCTCGCCGAGCGACTCCTCGATGGCCTGCGCCGTGGCGCCGGTCTGCACCCCCACCTGCAGCACGAACGGGCCCGGGCGGCGCCGGAAGTCGAAGGAGGTGCGCGCGCCGTAGGTGACGCCTTTGTCCTCGCGCAGATTCAGATTGATCCGGCTGACGAACTGCCCGCCGAGCACCATGTTGGCCGTGATCAGCGCGTGATAGTCGGGGGTATCGCGCGCGACCGATACCTGTCCGATCCGCAGCTCCGATTGCGGCGCCGCGGGGCGCGGCACGATACCGAGCCGCGGCGCGATGGGCAGCGGGGCGTCTCCGCCGCCGGCTGCGCGATCCTGGCCTTCCCACCCGGCGAACGCCTCTGTGGCCATACGTCGAACTTCCTGGTGGTCGCAGTCGCCGACGGCAATCAGCGTGGCCCCCAAGGGGCGGATGGCCCGCGCGTGGAACGCCCGGACATCCTCCACGGTCAACGACGCCAGCGCTCGCTCGTCGCCAATAGGCATGTGACCGTAGGGATGGCCGCCGTAGAGCAGCTTGAAGAACGCGCGATCGGCGATGGCGCCAGGGACGTCGCGCAGCTGCGTCAACCGGTGCAGCCGCAGCTGACGGACGCGTGCGAAATCCGCGTCTCTGAGCGCCGGCCGGACCACTACGTCGGCGAGCAGCGGCATCGCGCGATCGACGAAGCGGCGCAGCACGGTGCATCCGATAACGGCCGCGTCCGATCCGAGATGCGTGGAGATGGTGGCGCCCATGCGTCCCATCGCTTCGTGCATCTCGATGGCCGACCGATCGCCGCTGCCCTCGTCGAGCATGTCCGCGGTGAGCGATGCCAGGCCGTGCTGCCCTGGGGGATCGTCAGAGGCGCCGCAACGCACGAGCAGCAGGAGCGTCACCACGGGAATCTGGGGATGCCGCACGGTCCACACGCCAAGCCCGGTCGGCAGGGTCGATTTTTCGATCGCGGGAAACGTATACGGGCGGGACGGCCCCGGATCGGGCAACCGTGATCTATTTATCACTGCTCGCGGGGCCCCACCCCCGCTCGCTCGCGCTGCGCCACTCGAAGACTCGCGATGCTCGCGCGGGCCGCAGGCGCTTTCAGTCTCACGA
>JBAUGX010000210.1:0-4959 GCA_049679965.1 Vicinamibacterales bacterium | reverse complement strand
TGCCATCGACGTCGAAATGGAAACATGAAAACGACGGTGGACGTTGAAGGACTAACGCCCCCGGTCTCGGTGCAGAGAGGCTCGCCACACTCCCGACCGTGGAGCTCGCCGAGCAGCTGCGCCCCTTGGAAATCCTCTCACCGCGATCGGCACTGGACTATGGCGGCAAAGAGGACGCAGGCGGCGCGTCAGTATTCGGCCGCGAGCATGATTGTCAGGACGCGCACGGTCTGGCGCGGGTCGCTCGGATCCTCGCTGCCGCAGGTGAGCGTCGGATCGTAGTAGTCGATCTTCCAGAAGATGGTCTGACCAGCATGATCGAACGATCCGAAATCGCGCTCCTGGTGCGGATCATTGTCGGGCGTGAATGCGTCGAACAATTCGACCTTTTCGCGAATCGCCGACTGATCGCCAGGCGGCAGGACGCAGATGCCAGGCGTCTGAATCAGCCGGCCGGTGATGCCCATCGCTGTTCGGCAGAGATCGTTCAACGCTGCGATTCTGTTCGTGTCTCGAACTTCCATGATGTCTCTCCGGTGAGGTGTCTTCGCCATTGCTGGCCTCCTGTGGTTCCGCGACGTGCGGTTCCTTCGCGACCAAAGGAATCCCACTCGCGGAACCTGGAAGGCGGCGAGCCCGGACGGACCGACGAGGCCCGGCGCCCGTGTCGGTGGCGTGACAGCCTGAACTGAGGCTGGCGCGAGCCGTCAGGCGTCTACCGACGGCGCCGGGCTGGCCGCGAAAGCGGCGGCGGTCCGTCCGGGCGAGCGAAGGCGAAGACTCACCGGAAAGACGACAAGGACCGGCCGAACGACCGGAAAGCGGTGTGCACAGAGATAGGGATGCGCTAACTGTCGACCGATGCGGGACTCGAGATCGGAGTTGGGAGCACGCGTGCACGCGCCGAAGTGGAATCCAGAGACCGCCGGAGCGCCTTGGAACGCTCCGGCTGGCGCCGGTTAGCCGGCTTTGCGAATGTTGACGCCGTGAACCGTGGCGTCGAGGCTCGTGAGCCAGTTTTGGGCGTTGTCGCGGATGGCCTGTTGGTCCTGCAAGTGGTCATGAGTGCGGGCGTCCACGGTGAAGATGACCAGCAGCGCGTAGGTGACGGGCTGGCTCGGTGTGGTCGTTGCTGTCGTAGCCATTCTTGTCCTCCTGGCAACCGTGATGTGTGGTTCCTTCGCAACGGTTGAGGAACCCACAATCACCGGGCCAGCCGTAAGGACACGAGGACGGGGTGCGGCGGCGAGGCGGCGGCGCTTTGGCACGGGCGTGACCGCACGCTCTTCCGCTGGCGCGGCTGTGCCGGACCGACGCTGGTCGCGTTGCGACGCCGGCGCACCCCGTCCGAAGGCATGCGAAGACAGTAGACCACCGCGGCAAGATGCCGCGCCTCGCGTCGAACTGATCGCAAACTGGGGGGAAATGAGTGAGGAGCCGAATGCGTCCTCCGCTCGAAGTCAACCATGCCGAGACCGGCGTGACGGCCGTGTACGATCGCCACAGCTACGATGCGGAGAAGCGGCCGGCGCTGGACTTCTGGGGAAAACGCGTCGAGCCGCGCGAACAAGCAGGATGCGAAGGCGCTGATGTTCCGGCCGCGTACGTGACTCCGCACCTGCACGGCTCCTCTGTTGTCTTACGCAACATTCAGCACAGCCTTCAGACGTTCGCGTAATAGGATTCGTCGAGCGGCAAAGAACTCGGGAAAATCCTTTAGGTCGTACGATAGGCCTGTCGGAATGTAGTTCTTCTCCATGTAAGCGTGACGAGCATCTGGCTCTGAGTACGCCTTCGGTAGCCATCCAGCAAATTCCGAGGCATTCTTCTCTTGGTTCGGAATCCCTTCCAGCAGTTGCAGATTTGGTAGGGCGTCAACGTTGTCGATACACAAGGCGATGTTCTCCGCCTGGACGCCCTTCTTGAGCAGAGTCTGCTTCCTAAATAACGACTTTGCGTGAATGTGATCTACGTGGAATAGGTTTCGGAAGTCCAACGTGGGATATAGGAGCGCTAGGCATGAGAACGTGTACGGCTCGCCGTATCGACTCTCGAGGAGCAGTTCGACATCGTCAGCCGTAAACGCTAACGACTTCGTCGTGCCACGGAACTTGTCTCGAATGGCATCGAGCGGAAATTCATCGGCCCGCCCATGCAGCACCTCGCGCATCGGCCTGAGGACGTTGTCAGGCTGTCCTCCGAATACGCGCTTCAGAAGCGCAGCGATCAACCATTGATGGATCTGCCTTCGGTCGCCCGCATGCTTCGTCGCCGAATCGAAGTTGGTCGGCGTCCCTCGCTGGAGAAGGTGATACGCGATGGGAATTACGGCGTTATTCGACACCAGTGTGTCCCGGCTGTACCCAAGCGCAGCCACCAAGGTCACCGCCGCGCGGACAGCATCTGAGTACTCCTGCCACCGGGCCTCGATCGCCTTCATGTTCTTGCGATTGAAGTTGTCAACCTTGAACGCGATATCGCCGAAATCGCCGAGCACGAGGCAACTCTTGAGTACCCAATCTTTGTCGAACTGAAAGCCCGCTTTGCCGACACCATTGATATCGTCGACGAACGCTGTAATCGTCTCGCGAGCGTCGAGGGTCGTCCACTGCGCGGCAGCAACCGACAACAGTAAATCTGAGTGGCTGAGTGGTACGCCGCCGCTGTTCACTCGCACGAAGATGTTCAGCACCTTGTCGAGCTTCTCGTCTTCCTCAAGGTAGTAATTGATCAGGGCTCGCTCGTGAATGACCGTCCAAAGGTTGAAAAGGGCGCGGTTTGCGAACTGTGCAACCTGCTGGTCTGCCTGCATCAACGACTGCTGAATGAGGTAATCGTTCACGTCGGCCAACGTGGCCATGTCGAGAATCTTTCCGACCTTGAACCAATGGGTCGACTCGTTCGACTCCTGCGCTTGGTCATCGCTCAGGAATCGAAAGTCGAACGCCAGATCTCGGCTGTCGTCTGTCGCAGCAGCTCGGAGGTTGAGGTAAAGCCGCCGTGTTGGAAACGCCTGTGGGTTGTCCCAACGCTTGCGGGGCTCCTTGTATGCATATGAACCGCGGAGACCCACGTAGAGCGCCGTCAGGCGCTGCTGCCCATCGAGTATGCCGATGATGTCATCCTCACCCGTAACGTGTGCCTTTGGGTTGTGGCTCCGATCGCGCTCATGGTAGTCACGGACGAACTCGTAGAACTGGTAGTCGCCAGTCCTCGTTCGCTTGACCATCCAGAAGAGAAACGATCCGATCGGGTAATCTCGCATGAGCGAGTCGAACAGACGTTCGATCCGCTCCGTGTCCCAGACGACCTCTCTCTGGATCGCGGGAAGCAGGTACTTCTTGGTGTGGACGTTGTTGATGGCCGCTTTGATCGTGATGGGTCTTTCGAAAGCCATGATTCGTCAGCGCTCCTCACTCAGTTGGAGACGCACGCGGGAACTGGGGCCCGGCGGTCGGCAGACGCTCCGGGTCCGTTTCACGAACGGCCAACGTGAAATTCTCAAATTGAACAACGGCTAGTCCACGAGTCACGCCCACGTCGCTGTCGTCACGGCCGTGCGATGCGGCTCCTTGCCAGGCCGAGGGAACCACACGTCGCTGTTGCGAAACACAGACTCTGGGCTCACCGCATCAACAACGTTGTGCACGAAATAGCCGGCCGCGAGTTCCGGTACGTCGTAGGCGTGCCACGATTTGTAGATACGGCGTCCAGTTTCCGGGTCTTCATTCCAGTAGCGAAGGAATGTCGAGGTCCCCAGACACGCGAAATTGGTCCGGTCGTCGTAGCTTGGGGCGACCTCCGCGAGAATGTCTGCCAATCGCTGCGGCCTTGCCCGACGGTCCACATCAAACGCGAAGAGCGCCGAAAACGCGCGCGTGTTCGGATGCTGGCGAATCAACCGCGAGTTCTCGCCAATCCGCGTCGCCGCTTCCCGAAAAATGGCTTCAGTGACCCGGGCTTTGACTTCAATGATCCCGAGGACCGCGTCGGGTGTTACAAATGCCAGGTCACCGTCTCTGAAGAGAACAGGCTTCGACGCGTCGTGCACGAGCACGTCGATTTGGTGGGTCTGCGCCTGCGCTGTGACGACGAATCCACGACCCACAACCGCGGTAGACGGTAAGTGCCTCCTGAGCACCTGCCGCACCACCGTCTCCTTCCACTCGCCGTCGGTCTGCCAGTGCGCGTCCTCGATTAGGTGCCTGACGCGATGTTTCAGGGCGCTGATTTCCTGACTGAGCGACTGAAAATACTCGCGCACATTCATGCGGTAGCCAGCTTCGCCGTTCAGGCGTTGACTTCGTGGAAATCCTTGAGCTGCGGCAGTTTCTTGATTGCTTTGCCGCTCTTACCCTCAGCCAGCCGCAGCTCGTACAAGTTCTGAAGATTCAGCCAGAACTCTGCGCTCGTGCCGAAGAAATGAGCCAAGCGGAGGGCCGTGTCACCGGTGACCGCCCGTTGTCCGTTGAGAATTCCGGTCACGCGATTCGTTGGAACATCGAGTCGTCGCGCCAGTTCGGCGGCGCTCATGTCCAACTCGCGAAGTTCCTCAATCAAGTGCTCGCCCGGATGAATGGGCCTGCGCGGCATGATGTGCACCTCAGTGATAATCCACGATTTCAACGTTCGTCGGTCCCGGCGACTTGTCCGGCCACTCAAAGCTGATCCGCCATTGATCATTAATCCGGATGCTGTACTGGCCCTTGCGATCGCCCTTCAGCGCCTCGAATCGGTTTCCAGGCAATGCCGCAAGGTCCTGAAGTACATGGGCCGCCTCGACACGATCGAGCTTGAGACGGGCCGCCCGTTCAACTCCGGAGAGAGCCTTTACCCGTTTGCCGACGGCGAAGTCAGCCGTTCGCTTGTCGCGGTAGCTGACGATCATCGATAGATTGTCGCACATCGTTACGCGTTATGTCACGCGTAACGAATCGCGGGGCGCCGCCAGGTGACGGC
>JBAUGX010000209.1:0-4331 GCA_049679965.1 Vicinamibacterales bacterium | reverse complement strand
GCGCGGTGGCCGTCGCGGCCGGCGATCGCAAGCCGGCCACGATGCCCGCGGGCATGCAGGTGACCGTTCAGATTCTGTCGCCAGTCACGGTGATACTAGAGAAATAGTGAGAGTCTCAAGGCTCGATTCTCCAGATCTCCCTCCACGTCTTCCCTTCGTCCTCGCTCTCGAGCGCCACCATCCCGTGTTTCGGAAACGTCACGGCGCTCGGCTCTGGCGCACCAAGCAGCACCGTCAGAAGCCGTGGCATGTGCGGGAAATGGCCGGTAATCAGGATGTCGCGCGTCTCGCCGCGCAGCCGGTCGGCGATCCAGTTGGGCTGATCGTCGGGCTGCAGGTCGCGCGTCGAGGAAAACTCGGCCTGCGCGTTACACGCCCGCCAGAACGCTTCGGCCGTTTGACGCGCGCGCAGTTTGCCGCTGTGCCATACCACCTGGGGGCGCACACCACGAGCGGCGGCCTTGGCGGCAAGGCGAGCGACGTCCTGTTCGCCGAGAAAGGAGAGCGGACGGCGCGTGTCGATCCCGGGACCGACGGCATCGCCGTGATGAACAAGAAAAAGTCTCAGTGGCCTGCGTACGCCTTTTCGCCGGCGAGGATGCGCGCCGTCAGGCGATTCTCAGGGAGCGGCAGCGGACAGGTCGTGAACGGATTGAACGCGCACGGAGGATTGTAGGCCTGGTTGAAGTCGAGCACCGCCGTGCCGTCGCTCTTCAGATCGGCGTAGAGGAAGCGCGCCGTCTCGTACGTTTCCTTCCCGCTCGATCCGTCGCGGAAGATGAACCAGAATCGGTTCGGCCTCGTGGTCATCGGCCGGAGGCGGATGGTTTCTCCGCGCAGCGTGAACTCCACCACACCCTCGGTCGTCATGACATCGACATCACCCAGCTGATTGAGGCTCTGGATCTCGCGTGGCGCCGGATCCTTGATGAACCGCGCCGTCACGCGATAGCCCTCGTCTATCGGGAACCAGCGGAACCCGGCGAAGCCCCGTGCGGTCCCACTTTGGGGATCGCGCATCCTGATGGTTTTGCGCTCGCCGCTCAGGTGCACCCACAGTGCGACGTCGCCGACGGTCAGCTCGTCGGGCCCGCCGGCCGCGCCGTCGTCTCTGAGATCGACCGGGCCGTCGAGCGGCCGCTTGTTGAGCGATACCTTGACGCCGGCCTTCGGCTCGAACCGCACACGCTGGCCCTCGAGCACGAACCGGCCAATCGACGCTGGCGCCCGGTTCGGTAGCGCCACCACGCTCGACCTGGCGCTTCCGGCCGTGTTGGGGCCCGGCTCGAGAAAGAACAGGCCGGCGAGGGGGACGTACTCACGCCGGTAGTCCGTCTCGTGTTTCGTGCGCCAGGCCTGAACCTCCTTGAGGTACGCGGCATCAGGCACGGCGGCCAGCGTCAACGCCAAGGCGAGGAGTGTTCGTGCGATCATGATCGCGGTCCATCCTAGCCTCGCCGATGAACACGGTCAACCAGAACACGCTTCCCGGCTGGCTGCTCGTCCTCTGCGGCCTGCTCCTGATGTACCACCCGCTCAGCCTGGCCCTGGCCACGTCACGCGCCCTCGATGCGCTGATGGTGCGGGGACTGCCGATGGTGCTGGTCCTCGTCGCGCAGGGGCTCGTCACCGCATTCGGCATTGCCGCGGGGCTGGCGCTGGTCGGCCGCCGCCCCGGCGCGGTCACGATGGCGAAATCGTCGCTCGTGCTGTCGGCCGGCACAGATGTCTTTGTCTACTCGACCCCGTTTCTTCCCAGCAGCCGCTTCCCCGGCGTCACGCCGTACTACATCGCCGGGTCGCTCGTCTACCACGCCATCTGGCTCGCCTACCTCTATCGGTCCAAGCGCGTGCGCGACCTGTTCGGCGCCTGAGCGACCTACCTGCCGAGCATCGCATCGCGGCGGGCCTTGAACTCGTTTCCCGGTTTCCATTCCGGAAACGTGTCCGCCTGGGCGACGCGGTAGCCGACGGCGAAGAACAGTTTCAGATCCTCGTGAGCGCCGTC
This sequence comes from Vicinamibacterales bacterium, assembly GCA_049679965.1. Classification (GTDB taxonomy): domain Bacteria; phylum Acidobacteriota; class Vicinamibacteria; order Vicinamibacterales; family CAVVIG01; genus 2-12-FULL-65-11. The sequence continues at coordinate 2,323 of JBAUGX010000209.1, read as the reverse complement.
GAGATTCCAGTCAGACATGACGACGTCAGTGGGCTGGTGATAGAGCCTTTCGGTCCACGCGCTGCGCACTTTCTCGCCGAAATCGGGCGGCTTGCCAACGTACTCCAGACCGCTGTCGGGATCGAGCGCGGGGACGCCCTGCTTCGCGAAGTTGAAGTGGTCGGAACGGTAGAAGAAACCCTTCTCCGGCTCCGCGTCGCCGTGCACCACGCGCCCTTGTTCGGCCGCCGCCTCCCTTGCGTAGTCGTCCAAATCCGACGCGCCATAGCCGACAAGCGTCAGATCCTTCGTCCGTCCGTGCACGTTCAGCCCGTCCATATTGATGTTGGCCAGCGTCTTGGCCATCGGATAGATCGGTGTGACGGCGTAGTACTGCGACCCGAGCAGCCCTTGCTCTTCCGCGGTCACCGAGAGGAACAGCACGGACCGTTTGGGCGGCGCCGGCAGCCTGGTAAATGCCCGCGCGATCTCGATGAGGCCCGCGGTCCCAATCCCGTTGTCGACAGCCCCGTGGAAGATGCCTTCCGTGCTCTTACCCAGATGATCCCAGTGCGCGGTGTAGACGATGTACTGATCCTTGAGCACCGGATCGCTGCCCTCCAGCTTCGCGAGAACATTCCGCGAATCGATCGTGCGAAGCGTGTTCTTGATCGTCATCGACGCGGTGACGCCAAGCGGGACGGGCTTGAAGCTGCGCGTCGCGGCCTGCTGCTTCAGCTTGTTGAAATCCTGACCAGCCATCTGCAAGAGCCGCTTGCCCTGATCGAGCGTGACCCAGCCTTCGATCGACACACGGCCCATGTTCTTGTCTGGTGTCACTAAATCGAACTGTTCGCCCGTCTTCCCCTGCACGACATTGAACGGATAACCGGCCGCTTCGGTTTCGTGAATGATCAGCGCGCCGGCCGCGCCTTTCTCGGCGGCGATCTCGTACTTGTACGTCCATCGGCCGTAGTAGGTCATCGCGTCGCCGCCAAAGACCTTCGAGTCGAGCATGACGGGATTCGACCGATCGGACACCGGCGGATCGTTGACGAGCATGACGAGCGTCTTGCCCTTCACGTCGAGACCCTTGTAGTCGTCCCAGTCGTACTCTGGCGCAACGATGCCGTAGCCGACGAAGACGAGCTCCGAGTGGTCGAGGCGCGCGTCGGGAGCCACATGCTTCGTCCACGCGACCACATCGTCCTTCCATCTGAGCGTGCGCGACTGGCCGCCCTGCTCGAGCGCGAGCGAGGCCGGCGCCGGCGTGATCCCGACGAGCGGCACCTTCTGGACGTACGTGCCGTCGGTATTGCCGGGCTTGAGGCCGAGGCTCTTGAACTGCTCGACGAGGTACGCCACGGTCAGCTCCTCGCCCTTCGCGCCCGGCGCACGGCCCTCGAACTCGTCCGAGGACAGCATCCTGGTGTGCGCGAGCAGGGCCGTCATGTCGAGGTCGGGAAGCTGGCCGATGGCGATACGCTCCTGAGACGCAGCCGGCGGCGCCTGCGGACTCGAGGGCGAGCAGGCAGCGGAGGCGAGGAGGGCGGACATGATCAGGGCGCGGAGGGAACGATTCGTGGACACGTTGTAGGCCATAAGATCGCTGATTATCTCGCATCAGCAGAGCTATCGCAGTGCCCATCTTGGGGCTCACATGTCCCGTGTTAACATCTTGATTTGCTGTGGCTTGCGGTTAACGCGACAGTGAAGGGACCCCATTCGCCCGTCGCGATAATCGGCGCCGGCGCCGTGGCGCAGGCGCTCGGCCGCCTGATATCTCTCCGTGGAGGATCGGTCGTCGCCCTTGCGAGCAGAGACCGGACCCGGGCAGAACGGGCGGCAGCGTTCGCCGGTCCGGCTGTCCGACCCGTGGCCTGCGCTGACGTGCCCGGTCTGGCTGGCCGCGTATTGATCGCTGTGAAGGACGAAGGGATTACGCCGGTAGCCGAGGAGCTGGCTCGGGCCGGCATGCGCAGGGGCGTGGCGCTCCACACGTGCGGCGCCAGGGGGCCAGACGCTCTGGCACCGCTCAGGAGGGCCGGTGTGGCGTGCGGCGTACTGCATCCGCTGCAGACCGTCACGACGCCGGAGCAGGGCGTCAGTAACCTCACGGGCGTGACGTACGGGGTCGCCGGCGACGCCGCAGCGATCGAGTGGGCCGAGGAGATTGTCGCGCTGCTCGACGGGCGCGCGCTGCGCGTGGCGCCCGAGTGCTTGAGCGCGTATCATGCGGGCGCGGTGATGGCCAGCAACGCCCTGGTCGCCGTCATCGACGCGGACGTCGTGCTGATGGGCCAGGCCGGCGTCGAGCGCCAGGCCGCCCTGCGCGCGCTCGAGC
>JBAUGX010000208.1:0-9468 GCA_049679965.1 Vicinamibacterales bacterium | reverse complement strand
ATCGGATCATGGCGGCGGTGCGCGAGGCGCACCTCGATCGCATCGATTACCTGCTCGTCACGCATTTCCACCCCGATCACGTCGGCGGCGTGCCCGAGCTCGCGATGCGCATTCCAATCGGCACGTTCATCGACTACGGCTCGCCGATGGGCGCCGACCGCATGGCGACCGGTGGATTTCGGGCCTACGAGCCGGTGCGCGGCCGGGGCCAGCACCTGCAGCCAAAGCCGGGCGATCGCCTCCCTCTCAAGGGCATCGAAGCCGACATCTTCAGTTCGGCTGGAGACATCATCCAGAAGCGGCTCTCGGGCGGCGGACGGGCCAATCCGATGTGCGAAACGTTCGAGGTCGAGCCGGCCGACGGCACCGAGAACTTCCGGTCGATCGGCCTGCGCATCAGGTACGGCTCGTTCCGTTTCGTTGATCCCGGCGATCTGATGGGCGTCACGCTGGCGTCGCTCGTGTGTCCGGTCAACCTCCTGGGCGAGGCCTCGGTGTATCTCGTGCCGCACCACGGGAACTACGACTCGAACGTGCCGGCCGTGCTGGCTGCGCTGCGGCCGCGAGTGGCCCTCATGAACAACGGGGCGACCAAGGGTGGAGATCCGGCATCGTTCACCACCTTGCACAAGCAGCCGGATCTCGAGGACCTGTGGCAGCTGCACGAGTCCCGGAACGCGGGCGCCAAGAACGCGCCCGACAGCTTCATCGCCAACGTGGACGAGGGCCAGACCGCCTATTGGATCAAGCTGACGGCCAGCGATGATGGCCGCTTCACCATCGTCAACGGACGCACGGGATTCACCAAGACCTACCCGGCCAAGAGGAAGCGAGGCGGGTCCTGATGCCATCGCTGACGCTCGACACCCCGGTACTCATCTGGATGACGGTGGCTATCGCGGCCGCGATCATCGAAATCCTGATCCCGCACTTCGGCGTCCTCTTCGTCAGCCTGGCCGCACTGGCCGCGGCAATCGCGGCATATTTCTCGGTTGGCGTCGCCCCGCAGTCCTTCGTCTTCGTCGTCGTGCTGGGCCTGTCCTACTTTCTCCTGCGTCCGCGCATGCTGGCGCACCTCGGGGCCCCCGGCGTGCCGTCGCGCACCGAGACCATGCTCGGTACCGAAGGCGTCGTCACCGAGGCGATCGACACGGCGGTGGGCGCCGGCCGCGTGAATGTGGCCGGCCAGGACTGGGCGGCTCGCGCACCCTCGCCCATCGCGGCCGGCACCAAAATTCGCGTCGTTGGCGCCGATGGCATCGTTCTAGAGGTGAGGCCCGTATGATTTATGTGCTGTTCGGCCTTGGGGTGCTGGTGCTCGTCGTCCTGATGAAGTCGATCCAGATCGTGCCCCAAAAGCAGGTGAAGATCATCGAGCGGCTCGGCAAATACCACCGAACCGCCGAAGCGGGCCTCAACACCATCCTGCCCTTCGTCGACTCGGTGCGCGAGACGCTCGATCTGCGCGAGCAGATCACGAAGATCGAGCCGCAGCCGGTGATCACCCGCGACAACGTCACGATGGAGGTCGATGCCGTCATCTACTCGGTCGTGATGGATCCGGTCCGCGCCACCTACGAGGTGCAGAACCTGCGGTGGGGCCTCGAGCAGATGACGCTGTCGGCGCTGCGCAACGTCATCGGTCAGCTCGACCTCGACCACACGCTCGCCTCCCGCGACACCACGAATGCGCAGCTGCGCGCGGCGCTCGACAGCGCGACCCAACAGTGGGGCGTCAAGGTGATGCGGATCGAGCTCAAGAATATCAACCCGCCCGAAGAGGTCCGGCTGACGATGGAGAAGCAGATGACGGCCGAGCGGACGCGCCGGGCCGTCGTCACGACCGCCGAAGGAGAAAAATCCTCCGCGATTCTGCGCGCCGAAGGCCAGAAGCAGTCGCAGATCGTCAACGCCGAAGGCGCCAAGCAGGCCGCGATCCTCGCGGCCGAGGGCCAGGCTGAAGCGCGTCTGCGTGTGGCGCAGGCCGAAGCGCAGGCCATCCAGGTGGTGGCACAGGCCATCGGCGCGGCAGGCAATCCCGCGCAGTACCTCATTGCGCAGCGGTATCTGGAGTCGCTCGGGTCAATCGCGAGCAACGCCAACAAGCTCGTGTTCCTCCCGTACGAAGCAAGCGGCATCCTGTCCTCGCTCGGCGGCATCCGGGAGCTGCTGCAGACAGCCGCGCCCGCCAAGTAGCGGCGTAGAATGGCAGATGTGACCGTGCGTCGCGTCTTTCTGCCGCTCGTCGTCGCCGCGATCGTCGTGTCCGGCTTTCCTGGCCTGAGCGCAGTCGAAGGCAGCCGGACCGTTCACGCCGAAGACTGGCCACAATTCCGCGGACCCGGCGGCCAGGGACACTCGACCGAGCGCGGCCTGCCCGTCGAGTGGAGCGAGACGCGGAACATCGTGTGGAAGACGCGGATCCAGGGGTTGGGCTGGTCGTCACCGGTCGTCGCGGGCGGCCGCGTCTGGATCACGACGGCCGTCAAGGATCGCAGCGGGTCCCTTCGCGCACTCGCCTTCGATGTCGAAACCGGACGCGAGGTCGTGAACACCGAGGTCTTCCGGGTGGGCAACGTCGACGCCCCCAATCCCAAGAACAGTCTCGCCTCCCCCACCCCCATCGTCGACGGCGACCGCGTCTACGTCCACTTCGGCAGCGACGGCACGGCGGCGCTGACCACGGCGGGCGAGATCGTGTGGAAGACGCGCCTGCAGTACGAGTCGATGCACGGCAACGGCGGGTCGCCGATCGTCTACCAGGATCTGCTGATCTTCAGCTGCGACGGCCCGGACACGGCGTTCGTCGTGGCGCTCGACAAAGCGACCGGCAAGGTGCGATGGAAGACGGCGCGGCGCCGGCCTTTCGATCAGGCCTACACCACGCCGCTCGTCATTCGGGTGGGCGACGCCGACCAGATCGTCTCGGTGGGCGCGTATCGCGCCGCGGCGTACGAGCCGCTGACCGGCAAGGAGATCTGGCGCGTCAGCTATCCGGTCCGCTTCCCCGAAGGCTTTTCGAACGTCCTTCGTCCGGTCTACGGGCATGGGCTCGTGTTCATCTCGGGCGGGTTCAACGAGCCGTCATTCCTGGCCGTGCGCGCCGACGGGAAAGGTGACGTCACTTCGACGCACGTCGCGTGGACCCTCACACGGGGCGCCCCGCTCACGCCGTCGCCGCTGCTCGTGGGCGACGAGCTCTACCTCGTCAACGACACGGGCGTGGCGATGTGTCTTGACGCGAAGACCGGACAGCCGTACTGGCAGGCTCGAATCGGCCTTGGCTTTTCGGCGTCGCCGGTGTTCGCCGACGGACGCATCTACTTCCAGAGCGAAGACGGCGTGACCACAGCGCTCGCGCCTGGGAAGGTCTTCCAGAAGATCGCGACGAACGAGCTCGATGGCGCCATGCTCTCCTCGATGGCCATTTCGGGCGGATCGATCTTCATCCGCACGAATCACGATCTCTATAGGATCGGTGATCGGAAATGAATCGCGCCTTCGTGTGCTTCGTGGTTTCCGTATGCTTCTGCGTTTCCGCTTCGGCACAGCGCCCAAGCGCGGACGCTCTCTACGAGCGTGCGGTCATTGCGTTTCGCAACGGACAGATCACCGAGTCGGTCGCTGCCTTCGACGAGCTGGCCAGGCTCGTCCCCGACCAGGCGCCGCAGCTCTGGCAGCGCGGCATTGCGCTGTACTACGCCGGACGCTACCAGGATTGCCGCGCGCAGTTCGAGTCGCACCGCACGGTCAACCCAAACGATGTCGAGAACGCCGTCTGGCATTTCCTCTGCGTCGCCAAGGCCGAGTCTCCGGCGAAGGCCAAAGCGGCGCTGCTGCCAGTCGGGCCCGACACGCGTGTGCCGATGGGCCAGATCTATCGAATGTTCGCCGGCACGCTGACGCCTGATGCGGTGCTGACCACGGCGCGCAGCCAGCGGTCGCAGACGGCCGAGTTCTACGCGCGTCTCTACATCGGTCTGTATTTCGACGCGCTTGGCGACAAGGCGCGCGCGCGCGAGGAGATCGGCCTCGCGGCCGCCGACCAGTATGTGCAGGCCGGCGGGTACATGAACCGGGTCGCCCGCGTGCACATGATGCTCAGCAAGTAAGGCAGTTGCTCAAGAAGACCCTCATCATCGTCGCGCTCGTGGCCATTGCTGCCGCCGGCGCGGTCGGCTTCAACCGCTGGTCACGGCTCGCGTCGCAGCGGGCCAATTACGAGGCGCTCGAGGCCGATCGGGCCAGGCAGCGCGAGCTGGCGCCGGCAGCCCCGACGAGCGGGGCCACGAGCGCCGGACCTGATGAGGTCCGGCCCACTGATCTCGGACGGACCGATGTAGGGCGGACCCTATCAGGTCCGCCGGACAAAGAAACGATCGCTCCCACCCGCGGGTACTGGCCCGACTTCCGCGGACCGAACCGCGACGGCCGCTACGACGAGACGCCGATCCGAACCGATTGGCCCTCCGGCGGGCTGATGCCCATCTGGAAGCAGCCTGTCGGGGCCGGGTACGCCTCATTTGTCGTCGCCGATGGCCGCGCCTTCACCATCGAACAGCGGCGGCGGCAGGAGTTCGTCGCCGCATACGACGTCGCCACCGGCCGCGAGCTGTGGACCAACGGATGGGACGCTGAGTTCACGGAGACCCTGGGCGGCGATGGCCCGCGCGCGACGCCCACCTATCACGAGGGCCGCATCTACGCGCTCGGCGCGGAGGGCGAGTTGCGGTCGCTCGACGCGAGCACCGGGTCGCTCGTCTGGCGGCGCAACATCCTCGCCGACGCCCGCGCCTCGAACCTTCAATGGGGCATGGCCGCCGCACCACTCGTCGTTGACGACACGGTTGTCGTGCTGCCGGGCGGCAGCACCGGCAGGTCCGTCGCGGCCTACGACAAGGCGACCGGCCGCCCGGGATGGACCGCGCTCGACGATCAGCAGGCCTACACCTCGCCGATGCTCGTGACGATTGGCGGCGTGCGTCAATTGCTCATCGTCAGCGCCACGCGCGCCTTTGGTCTCACGGTCGACGGAAGCCGTCTGCTCTGGGAGCATCCGTGGGTGACCCAGATCGGCATTAACGTGGCGCAGCCTCTGCTGCTTGGCAACGACCGTGTGTTTCTGTCGGCCGGCTACGGCCACGGCGCGGCCGTGATCCAACTAGAGCGTGCGGGCGATGTGTTCAAGGTCGGCACCGTCTGGCAGAACACCCGGATGAAGAACAAGTTCACCAGTTCGGTGCTGCGTGACGGCTACATTTACGGGCTCGACGAAGCAATCCTCGCCTGCATCGACGCGGCCACCGGCGAGCTCAAATGGAAGGGCGGCCGGTACGGCTACGGCCAGATCCTGCTCGCCGGCGAGCACATCGTGGCATTGAGCGACGAAGGGGATCTCGCGCTCGTCAAAGCGCTGCCCGAGCGCTTTGAAGAAGTGGCGACCTTTCGAGCCATCGAGGGGATGTCCTGGAACCATCCGGTCATCGCCGGCGGCATCCTGCTCGTCCGCAATCTCCAGCAGATGGCGGCTTTCGACCTTCGGCCGAAATAGCATTCAGGTCGACGATCCGCATTCGTCAGTCGGCCGTTTGCCGATGTCGCAGCATGTGCCGCGCGGTCTCCTCGTAGATCGTGAGGCGCGGACCGATCGCAACGATTTCAACGCCCGCCTCATCCGGACGATAAATGACGCGATACCGGCCGAGGCGAAGACTCCACAGCCCTGTGAGCTCTCCCTTGAGGGCTTTGCCGCAGGCCGGATCGTCGAGGATATCGGTGAGGGCAGCACGCACCCGACGCTTCAGCTGGGGGTGCATCTTCCGGATGAGACTCCGGACCGTGGCCGGGGTTTTGAGGGTTCGAACCGGCATGCCGCGCTAGTCGGCGAAGAGTTCGTCGACCGTCTGCCGCTTCTTCGTCCGGGCCAGGCTCCGTATGCCGTCGCGTATCTCCTTCAGAAACCGGGCATCTCGCAGAATCTCCACGGTCTCGTGCCAGCTGTCGTATTCCTCTTTGCTCACGATGATCGCGATGGGCTTCCCGTTCCTGGTGATGGTAATGGGCTCATCCCTGCGATCCACGACATCCACGAGCTCGCTCAGGTTCGTCTTCACGTCTGATAGCGGCAACACCTTCACGCCAGCCTCCGCAGTTAGTCTGAATTCTGACCAATATAGGCGTCTGGTCGTCAACCGTCAAGCTGTGCGCGCGCGTCAACGACGACAATCGGCATCAGGGGACACCAGAGGGATGCCCCCTGATGCCGGGTTACGCCAGGGTTACGCCGCTCCGCGAGTTACGCCGCCTCGTGCGTCGGGATCTTCTTGATCTCCCGCTTCAGGGCGCGCGCAGCGTGCCAGAGATCGTAGTCCTGCTGCAGTCGCAGCCAGAGGTGGGGACCGTTGCCGCAGAACTTCCCCAGGCGCACGGCCATCTCCGCGGTGACGCCGGCCTTTCCCGCCAGAATGCCGTGCAACGTCTGACGGCTCACGCCCAACTGGCGCGCGGCGACGGTCACCGTCAGGCGCAGCGCCGGCAACACGTCGTCCCGCAGCAGCGCCCCGGGGTGGGTCGGCGGGAACTTCGGATCGCCGGCAACCGGATACTCAGACATCGCACGCTCCTAGTGGTACTGCTCGAGATCGACGCGGTAGGCGTCCCCCTCGATCCATTCGAATGTGATCCGCCAGGGACCGTTCACCCAGATGCTGTGACGCACCGGATCGAAGCCCTGCAGTGCGTGGACGCGCCAGCCGGGCACGGCCAGGTCGCCCAACGTCCGGGCCCGATGAAGAGCCTGCAGGCGTGGTTGCAGTCGCGCGATGAGATTCGGCCGCACGCGACGGCTCCGCCCCAGGGCGAAGAGTTCTTGGAGCCCCTTGTGGCGGAAGCTCCGGATCACCGAAGCAGCGTAGTGGAGTGGTCGACACTGTGTCAAGTGATACATGACACGCGACGGCGGGCGGCCATGGTGCTCACACTGGCCAAGACGATCGCGGATCCCAGCCACTGAAGCCCTGACAGGCGTTCGTCGAACAACGCGAGCCCCCAGAGCATCGCGAGGACGGGCTGCACCATCAGCATCAGGGATGTTTCGACGACGGGCAGTTGTTGCAGCGCCCGCGAAATCAACATCCACCCGATGACCTGCGACACGAGGGCCATCAGCGCAAGCCACGCGTGTGCCGGCCACGTCGGCGTCCACGCGAAGTGCGGGTCGAAGGGAATCGAGAACACCGCGCCAATCGCCATGCCCAACGTGGCATCGAGCAGCGGCCCGGCCGAAGGCGCGCGCACGCGGTTCGACGCGCGAAACATCAGGATGAACGCCGCATAGCAGAGGCCTGCCGCGACCCCCAGCGCCACGCCGACAACCGGGTTGGCCCCGTACGCGTCCTGGCGTCCGAGTCCTGACGCCAGCGCAAGTCCGCCAAGGATGACCACGATCAGTCCGCCCGTGCGGAGCGTCGGCCGCTCGCCGTAGACGAGCCACCCCAGGAGCGCGACGAAGACCACCTGGGTGTTCGGAATCACCGTGCCGAGCCCGGCGCCGATGAGCGCGATGGACTCGTGCCACAGATCGAGATCGACGGCGAGGGACAGCCCGCTCGCGGCCGCCAGCCACCGCTCGCGGCTCGAGCGGCGATCCCCTGACCGGCCGGCGATCCACAACGCGGCGAGCACCGGCAGCGCGTACGCGGCGCGGTAGAAGGTGGCCGTGACCGGCGACACACTCGCCAGCCGAACGAACACCGCCGAAAACGAAATGCTCAGGGCTCCGAGGAGCGCGAGGAGATGAATCACGACAGGGTCCGGCTGAAGCCGGACACTACATCAAATCGGACTGGGCAACGGGGCGGTCTCAGCGACCTGCCGTCGCGGTTACGGGCCGGCCATCATCGTCGAGACGGACCACCTCGCCGAGATTCAACTCGCGGATGCCGGCCTCGACGAGCTTCAGATCGCCGACCACCAGCCAGACGACCTCGTCCGGTCTGATGAACTTGCGCGCCGCCTGGTCGAGCTCGCGTTCGCCGAGCGTGCGGACGCGCCGCGAGTAGGTGCCGAAGTAGTCGTCGCCGTAGCGATAGTTGAGCACCTGGCTGGCCGCCGTCTCGAGCGAGGCCAGCGTGGCGAAGCGCCCGGGCAGGCTCAGCGTCTGCGTCCGCATGATGCTCGCGAACTCTTCACCGGCAATCGGACGGGCGCCGCCGATGTCGCGCAGCTCCTTCATCACCTCGACGATCGACTCCTTCGTTTTGTCGGTCTGCACGGGCGCGATGACGACAAAGGGGCGCTGGCCGCGCGCGGTGACCAGCTGCCCCGCCGTGCCGTAGCTCCACGCCTTGTCGAGGCGGAGGTTGCGGTTGAGGCGCGAGGTGGCCAGGCCGCCGAAGTTGAGCATCACCGTCTCGATGGCCAGATCCTCGGTCTGCCCGCCGGGCTCGGAGACGTGCGCCGCGACGATCACCGACTGCGGAGCGCCGGGCCGATCCATCAGATACACCCGCCGGCCGGTCGTCCGCGGCACGGCCTGGATGCGCTTGGCCGGCGCCTGCCCCGCGGCCCACGTGCCAAACGCGCGCTCGAGCTCAGGCAGGAGCGCGGCCAGGGTGACGTCGCCGGTGACGATGAGCGTCGCGTTGCCGGGACGGAACCAGTCGCGGTGCCACCGCACGAGATCGTCGCGAGTCAGCGCCGACACCGTCGCCTCGAATCCCGAGCCCGTCAGCGGAATGCCGTACGCATGGCCCGACCCATAGATAAGAGGCGCCACGACGCGCTGGGCGGCCGGCACCGGCTGCGCCTTCTCCTGGCCAATCTGCGCCACACGCCGCCTCTTGCCCAGATCGATCATCCCTTGCGGGAACGAGGGATTGAGGGCGACATCCGCAAAGATCACGAGCGAGGGCGCGAGATTGGTCTTGAGCGCGCGCAGGCGCACGAACGACAGATCGAGCGAGCTCGCGGTGACGATCTGCGCGCCCAACGCATCGAGCTGGTCGACAATCTGAAACGTGTCCTTCGTCGTCGTGCCGTCGTCCAGAAGATCGAGGGCCAGCGACGCCGCGCCCGCACGATCGGCCGTATCCGACGCATAGCCGGCGTCAACCGCGAGCGTCATGTTGACGAGCGGCGCGGTGTGGCGCTCCATCAGCATCACGCTCAGGCCGTTCGACAGCTTCGCGCGTTGAATGGCCGGGAACGAGACGTCCGGCGGATCGCCGAGCGGTGGAAGGATGGTGCGATCGACGGCGGTCTGCCCCGGCTGCAGCGTCGGAAACGGGCTGACCAACATCGTGTAGTGAGGCGCGCCGACCCATGTGCGGCCCGCGTCACGGACCTCCACGGCCGTCGCGCGCGCCAGGCGTTCCAGCCGATCGAGATATGCCGAGGCCGACCCGCGGTACGTCATGCTCTCGGCCAGAATGTCGGAGCGTCCGCCAAAGCCGCCGAGCCGCTCGGCGC
>JBAUGX010000207.1:0-2942 GCA_049679965.1 Vicinamibacterales bacterium | reverse complement strand
GTGCAGCGGCGCGCGGCGCGGCTGCACAGCCGAGCCAGGACGCCGGCGGCGGGCCGGCCGGTGCAGCGACCCGCACGGGAAACCGCGGTGGTAACGCCGCGGCCGGTGGCAACGCCGCGGTCGCTGGCGCAGGCGGTGGTCGAGCGGGCGGTAACGCCGGCGCGCGTGGAGGCCAGGGTGCTGGCGGCCGAGGCGGCAACTTCGCCGGCCGTGGCGGGCAGGGTGGATTGGGCGGCGGTCGGAACGCTGGCGCGGCTGGCAACGCCGCGAACCAGGGTGGCGGTCGTGGTCAGGGCGGACCCCAGGGACAGCTGGACCGTTTCAACGCGATGTCCGCGGCTGACCAGAAGGCCTTCATCGACCAGATGAAGGCGCGGGGCGTAGACGTCAGCGCGTTCGAACAGGCGTCAAAAGCCAACTCGGCACAAGCGGCGGCGTTCGCGCCGAAATACGGACAGGTATCGTCGGCCACGATTGACGCATTGTTCGCGCCTCTGCCGCCGGTACCCGAGACACAGGGCCGGGCATGGACCTATGTGGACAATAAGCTCAAGTCGGTGAATCTACGCCTCGGGCTGAGCGACGGGACGAACACCGAACTCGTGAGCGGCGACGGTGTGGAGCAGGGCACGGAGCTGGTCACCGGGATCCTCGGGATCGGCGCCGCGCGGCCGACGCTGGGCGGCAACAACCCGAACGCCAACCCACTGCTCGGCAATCAGCAGCGCGGTGGTCCTCCCGGTGGATTTCCGCAGGGTGGCGCTGGCGGGGGCCGAGGTCGGTAGCCGATGCCCACTGTCATTTCCGTCAAGAACCTCGTCAAGACGTACGTCGTCGGCGAAGTCGAGGTCAGAGCCCTGCGCGGTGTGAACCTGGAGGTTCAGCGCGGCGAGTTTCTCGCCGTGACTGGGCCGTCCGGTTCCGGCAAGTCGACGTTCATGCACATCATCGGCTGTCTGGATCGGCCGACATCGGGCAACTACTTCCTGGACGAGCAGGACGTTTCGCGCATGTCGAAAGACCAGCTGGCCGCGGTCCGCAATACCAAGATCGGATTCGTCTTTCAGGGCTTCAACCTGCTCTCGCGCACGACGGCGCTCGACAATGTCGAGTTGCCGCTTCTCTATGCCGGCAAGGGCATGAAGACCGCCGCGCGTCACAAGAAGGCGATGGATGTGCTCGAGCTGGTCAGTCTCAGCAACCGAGCCGATCATCACCCGAACCAGCTCTCGGGCGGCCAGCAGCAGCGGGTAGCGATTGCGCGGGCGCTCATCAAGGATCCGTCGATCCTGCTGGCCGACGAGCCGACGGGCAACCTGGACACGAAGACCAGCATCGAAGTGATGGATATCTTTCAGCGCCTGAACCGCGAGAAGGGCATCACGGTGGTGCTCATCACACACGAGCACGACATCGCGGAGTACGGCACCCGCATCGTTTCATTCAGAGACGGGCAGGTGGTGGCGGACAAAGCGGTCACGCGCCGACGCGTGGCCCAGGACGAACTCGCCGCGCTCCCCATAGCGTCGGCTGTTTGAGGAACACATCTATATGTCCGTTCTCATGATCTTCCGGATCGCGTTCAAGGCCCTCAGCCGCAACAAGCTGCGGACGGCGCTCACCATGCTCGGCATGATCATCGGCGTGGGCGCCGTGATCACGATGGTCGCGCTCGGCAACGGCGCGCAAGAGTCCATCGACGCCCAGATTCAGTCGACCGGCACCAACATCATCCAGGTGTCGGCCGGCAATTTCGCCGCACAAGGGGTCCGTCAGGGCCAGGGCGCGGCCAGCACGCTCGTACCCGAGGATGCGGCGGCGATCGCAGAAATCCAGGGTGTGCAGTATGTGTCCGCCACGTCCAACACGCGCGGCCAGATGATCGCCGGCAACCTGAACTGGAACGCGCAGGTCAACGGCGTGGACGTCGATTACCCGCTTATTCGGGCGTGGCCCACCCAGATCGGAGCGTTCTTCACGGCGCAGGACGTGAGCACCGCGTCCAAGGTGGTGGTGCTCGGCGCCACGGTTCGCGATCAGCTTTTTGGAGAAGGCGCCGATCCGGTCGGACAGGTGATGCGCATCGGGAACCACCCCTTCACGGTGGTCGGCGTGATGGCCGTCAAGGGGCAGTCGAGCACCGGACAGGATCAGGACGACGTCGCGTTCGCGCCCTACTCGACCGTGATGAAGAAGATGCGCGGCATCACGTTCGTTCAGCAGATCACCGTGTCGGCCGCCTCGGCGACCGACACCTCGGCTACGGCCGACCGCATTGCCGCGGCGCTGCGGATACGCCACAAGATCCAGACGGGCGATCCGGACGACTTCAGGGCGCAGACCATGGATGAGATTGCCGCTGTGAGAAAAGAGACCACACAGACGATGACCGCGCTCCTCTCGGGCATCGCGGGCGTCTCCCTGCTCGTCGGCGGCATCGGCATCATGAACATCATGCTGGTGTCGGTGACCGAGCGCACGCGCGAGATCGGCCTCCGCATGGCGATTGGCGCGCGCGGGCGCGATGTGCTGTTGCAGTTCCTGGTCGAGGCCGTCGTGCTCAGCCTTGTGGGCGGCACGGTCGGGATTGCCCTCGGCTATGGGTTATCGCAAGGCTTGACGGCGTGGAAGCAGTGGCCGACGGCAATTTCGGCCGACGCCGTCGTGGTCGCGTTTGGGTTCGCGGCCGCAACCGGCGTGTTTTTCGGATTTTACCCCGCCCGGAAGGCGGCTGCGCTCGACCCAATTGAAGCGCTGCGCTTCGAGTAAACCGACTGGAAAGTCGACTAGAATAGTGGCCCGTGTTGGCATCAGATTCGTCGCATATATGTATTGAGATAGGAAGCAACTAATCGTGTCCAGACAATCCGCACTGAAGACTGTAATCGTTCTGCTTTCCGGACTTGCCGTTGCGTGCAGCAACGCCGCACCGTCCGGCCAGG
>JBAUGX010000206.1:0-21893 GCA_049679965.1 Vicinamibacterales bacterium | reverse complement strand
GAGGAACCCCAACACGTGGTGAAGGAGAACGGAGCGTCTGGCGTCGTCGACGAGCTGCGACACCTATGGCGCCGGTGTGACAGCCGCACTGTGCTGGCACAGCCGCCTGAGCGGCTCCCGGTGCCGTGGCGTAGCGTCCGCCCTGACGGCGGCGACGACGCGCGACGCGACATCCAACGAACGCAGGGGACGTCCTGCAGAACAATGCGTGAACACCCCGACGACTCCAACTCGAAGGCTGGCGACGTGATGTGAGTTCGAGACGGTGATCTCGACCGTGATGAAGCGACGTGCATCGACGCGGGACTGCCGGCCGCAACCCTCAGATGCTCGTGATGAACTCGACGACGCGCGTCCCTGCTTCGACTACAAACCGCAGGACACGGACCGTCGCGGGAGCGCTTCAACTCCAGGAACAGCGTAGCGGGCCGATCTCGCTCGGCGGTCAGCGCCCGGGTGCCGTTGTTCCGGCCGACGTGAGGATGTGCTCGCGCGCCACGTCCCGCATTGGACGCACGTGCCCTGATGCGCTTCGCCAGCCACTGGTGGCGCCGAAGCGAAGCGACCCAGTGAATGCCTCTAGGCGTGCGTACATGGCACGACCGCGCCTCCCCGACGCGCGTACGGCGACGGGCATGTCTTCAGGCGCCGGAGTGCTTGCAGCCCTGACTGGGCTCCGCGACAACGGAAAAATGACGGGACGCCGGGCGCGCCCCGTCGGCGACGGGCTAGTCGGCCTTGCGAATGTTGACGCCGTGAACCGTGGCGTCGAGGCTTGCGAGCCAGCTTTCGGCCTCGTCGCGGATGGCCTGTTGATCGTGCAGGTGCCCATCGGTGCAGGGGTCCACGGTGAAGATCACCAGGAGCGTGTAGGTGACGGGCTGGTTCGGGGTGGTCGTTGCTGTCGTAGCCATTTTGTCCTCCTGGGAACCGTGATGTGTGGTTCCTTCGCAACGGTTGAGGAACCCACCATCACCGGGCCGGGGCAAGGACACGAGGACGGGACGCGGCGGCGAAGCGGCGGGCCTTTGGCATGGGCGTGACAGCACGCTGTTCCGCTGGCGCGGCTCTGCCGGACCGCCGCTGGTCGCGTTGCGACGCCGGCGCACGCCGTCCGAGAGTAGGCGAAGACAGCAGATTACCGGGACAACCTAGCGTGCATCGCGTAGAACGGGTCGGAGGCTGCCGGGGAATCGAGCGGGAGCACGTTACGGCGAGTCGGCGAGAAGTTGAGGGATGAAGCGGGATGGATGGGTACCGGCGCCGGTCGCAAACCTTAAATGCTCGTGATGAACTCGACGACGTGCGCCCATGCTTCGGCCACGGGCAGCCGGGTCTACGGTTGGTTGCTGTAGCCCTTCAACTTCCTGAACAGTGTGGCGGGACCGATCTCGAGCTGCTCGGCCGTCAGCGTCCGGTTGCCGTGGTTCCGCTCGAGCGCCGCGAGGATGTACTCGCGTTCCACGTCCCGCAGTGGACGTACGTGCTCTGAGGCGATCACGAGCGACTGGTGGTGCCGCACCTCGTCCGGCAGATCACTGACCTCGATGAGTTCTCCGGTCGCGAGGACGCACGCGCGTTCCACCGCGTTTTCGAGTTCGCGGATGTTGCCGGGCCACGGATAGCGGAGGATCTGCTCGAACGCGTCTGGGGTATAGCCCGTGATGGGCCGCCCCATCTGACCACAGACACGGAGGAGGATGCTGGCGGCGAGCCCGCGCAGGTCCTCGGGGCGTTCTCGCAGCGGCGGTACCTCGAGCTGCACCACGTTGAGGCGGTAGAACAGATCGCGACGAAAGCGCCGCTCCTTCACGTCCTCCGCGAGGTCACGGTTCGTTGCGGCGATTACGCGTGCCGTGATCTTCCGCTGGCGATTCTCGCCGACTCGCCGAATCTCGTGCTCCTGGAGCGCGCGCAGCAGCTTTACCTGAAGGGGCAGCGGCACTTCGCCGACCTCGTCCAGGAGGAGCGTGCCCTTATCTGCGGCTTCGAACAAACCGGGGCGGTCACTGATGGCGCCAGTGAACGCTCCGCGGACATGGCCGAACAGCTCGCTCTCGAACAGTGCGTCCGGCAACGCGCCGCAGTTGACGGGAACGAATGGGCCGTTCGAGCGCGGTGATGTGTCGTGGATGAACCTGGCGAGACGTTCCTTGCCTACGCCGCTTTCGCCGATGATCAGAACGTTCGAATCGACTTCGGCAACGCGAGCAGCTACGCCGACGAGCTTTTCCATCGAGGGACTGTACACACCGAGACTGGATTCGCGGTCGGCGCCGTGCCGCTCGAAGCCAGGGCGTTGCATGTCTCACTCAAGTGGACGGAGCAACACCGTGCGGGGAGTGATGCGGTGTCCGCTCGTCTCAGTGCGTTGTTCGTCAAGTCTGCTCTCGACACAACGGGGGAGTGCGTCACGTCGTTCAGTGCTGTCAGGTGGATCGCTGATGCAAGTTCGATTATGGAGAATCGTCGTGTGGTTTACAACGCTCAACAGCATCTTTTCAGGGCAACTTGATTGAAATGCGAAGTGACGAATTCGTAATCGCGATCCGATTCGTAATCGTGATCCGATTTCGCACAGCTGGGCCGTGCCTTCGTGCGTGGGTCGTGCGCGGCTGCGCGTGGACGCGCGTCGAATCGCATGAGCTCCGGCGCGACAAAAGCGTTAGCTGACGCACCAAATATCGCCGTGCGCGATTATCGCGGAGTGGGCCTCACGGCCCATCCGCGTGAAGAGCCGTCAGAATCTCCGTCGCCGCATGCTGAATGGCACCGAGCGACGCTAGCAGGGTCGTCTTGTCGCCGGCATAGAGCTGTATGTAATCAGAGGCCGCCGTGCCCGTGGCGAGACCGATCGCGTGGGAGACGACGAACGCGACGGCCTCGGCCTCTGTCTCGCGAACAGTCTTCGATGTTGCGGCGCGTCGATCGCCGCTGTGCAACAGTTCATGGGCCACTTCGTGAACCAAAACCGAGAATGTCACGGCCGCTGATAAGTCATCACGCAGGAGGATGCGCCCCTTCAGCGACGCACCGTGTGCCGCGCCGAGTTCGGCGTTCGCGTAGGACAGCTCGATGTTGCGGTTGACCAGGAAGGTCTTCAGAAGGGCCACGTATGCGCCTGGGTCGCCGGTCACCTCGGCGAATTCTGGCAGCGGCTCGCCATCGGTCTGGCTCACATCGAACACGTAGCCGGGCTTGAAGCCGAGAATCGCGCGTGCGGTCGTGACGTCGTCAGTCCCGACGCCATTGCCGGCGTCATGAAGGGAGCGACGCAGCGTCATCGGGACCAGGATCGCGATGCCTTTCTCTCCGCGCCGGACGAAGCGTCCAAGCTTGCGCCAGGCAGAGAACCCGGCCACGCGCGTGGCGTTCTGTCGCTGGACGTGAATCAGGAGGATGTTGTTCGCGCTGTAGCGATGGAAGCGCGCCATCGAGGCGAGATAGGCGGTCAGAGACGCGCTCTTTCCGGCGTCGAGCTGCGCCGCGAGCGTGTCGAGAGCGGATTCGGCGAGGGTCTTGGCGTCTTCGGTCTTCATGATCGGCCTCCAGGAAAAGGGGGTTCGGTGGTTCCTTCGCGAGAAAAGGAACCCCGAGCCCCCGGCTGGAGGCCGACGACCGGAGACGATGGAGACTCACGGAACGGACAGATGCGGCGGACGTGACAGGTTGCCGGAGGCCGGCGAAGCCGCCTGGCGCGGTCCGATCCGCTGGTAGAGATTGTGGCCAGCCAGCAACCGACTCTGACCGACTGACGACTTGTCTTGTTGGCTGAAGACTACTGGTATAGGCTCTCCGACGAGCCTTGAAATCAGCTATTGAGACGGTAGGTCGCTACATGGCAGAACCGTGGGTCTCCGTTGACGACGTTGCCAAACATCTTGGCGTCGTGAAGGACTCCGTTTATCGCTGGATCGAACGGCGAGGGCTGCCAGCTCGCAGAATCGGCCGCTTGTGGAAGTTCAAGCTGTCCGAAGTCGACGAATGGGTGCGGAGTGGCGGCACTGACCCCGTCGAGCCAACATCAAAGAAGGCCCACGAAAGGTGACTGAAGTGGCGATTGAACTCGACCGCCTGCTGAAGTTGCGCCTCGTGGTGGCCCGCTTCGGTGAGATGGACCTTGCCAGGTGGTGGAACACGAAGGGCCAGCTCGGTCGTCTCGGCGCCGCAGCGCTGCGCAGGGGCTTCCCGCGGACGCACCATTTCGCCCAGGCGCGATCAGTGTTCGCGGTTGCGGCGCACCGCTGCGCTGAGGTCTTCGATCCGCCTGGGAGCGTGACGCTGTGGCGGCTCCCGGAAAGCATCGAAGAGGAGTTCGACGCGCGGTGGGAACACTGGCTCGATAACGCGCCGGACTGGGCTCCGTTTTTTCAGAAGCTTGAGGATCTGCAAACTTCCGACCTAGTGGAGGCCCTCGGTTCGTTTGAAATCGTGAGCGACCGCGACATCGAGAGGATGGTGAAACTCCGCCGGTCCGCTGAAGGCCGCGCGGTGCCGCTCCCAGGCGTTTTCTCCGGAACGGATGACGATGTGACGCTGCTGGCCCTCGGGTTCGCCAGGGCCGAAGCGGGCTCTCTCGCCGTCCCCTACGCGAAGAGCGGCAACGCATGAAGATGTCCTCGCGCGCGAACGTGGCGTCTTCATTTACGGTCGTCAAGGGCGCGCTGATCGACGAGACTTACGCGGTCTTCGCGGGGTGGGACTTCGCTCGTACGAAGCGCCAGAATCTTGATCGACTCCGAGAAGAGAACTTCATCGGAGCCAGCAGCACCACTTGGCTGCGCGACGTGGCCAAGGTTCTCAACCGACGTTTCGATCCTGACGGACGAGACCGTGCCCTCATTGTTCTGGCAAAGAACAACTGCGATCTCGAGGAGTGGAAGCCCCTCCTCCTGTGGCACATCACGCGCGACGAGTTCCTCGTGAGGGACTTCCTGCAAAACTGGCTCTTTCCCTCCTACGATGCCGGCACGTTCCGAGTGCGGCCCGACGAGCTGCACGACTATCTGCGTGGCGTGGGGAAGCGTGGCGGCACCACAGAGCACGTTTGGTCGGAGGCCACGTTGAATCGCGTGGCCGCGGGTCTGTTGAAGATGGCGGTCGACTTCGGGCTGCTGCGAGGCAGCGTGGTTCGGGAGTTCGCCACCTATCACCTGCCGGAGCGGAGCTTTCTCTACCTCCTTCACGCCATGCGCGAGGTGAGGAACAGCCCGAGCGAGCTGGTCGCGGCACACGACTGGCGCCTGTTCTTGATGCGGCCAGCCGACGTCGAGCACGAGCTCCTGCGGCTCCACCAGTTCCGGAAGCTGGAGTACGAGGTCGCCGGCAGCCTCGTGCAGCTCTCGCTGCCTTGCGCAAACTCCCGCGAGTACGCAGAGAGGAT
The DNA here is from genome assembly GCA_049679965.1 of Vicinamibacterales bacterium. GTDB lineage: Bacteria > Acidobacteriota > Vicinamibacteria > Vicinamibacterales > CAVVIG01 > 2-12-FULL-65-11. The sequence goes on along the minus strand of JBAUGX010000206.1, from coordinate 16,510 downwards.
GGTTGCATGAGCGACCTCGAACACCGTCTCAAGCAGTCTCTCGAACCCGTTCTCGAGATGGCGGATCCCCGGCAGCGAATCAGCGCGTACCACGACATGCCCTACGCGCTCTTCCGCTACGACCCCGAGGAGGAGTTCGAACTGCGGAAGCAGGTCACGCTGCTTGAGACACGGCTCACACAGAAAGGAAAGCGCATCCGGCGGATTTCTCTCGCTGAATGCCTCGACGAAGCGATGCGGTCGCAGCGACCCCTTGAGGAATGGTTTACTGCGGAGCGCGAACAGGGAGTCGAGACCATCGTGCAGACGGTCCATTCGGTGCTCTCCGAGTACGCACCAACGCTCGTCGATCTCGTCGCGACCCGCCTGCCCGAGGATCCTGATCCTCTGCAGGACGTCGTTTTTATCCTGCGAACGGGAGCGCTGTTCCCGGTCTACCGGACATTCTCCCTGCTCGAGCAGCTGAAGGGCCGCGTTCACGTTCCCACGGTCCTCTTCTACCCCGGCGACCTCGATGGAGCGGCGGGCCTGCGCTTCATGGGCGTGCTCGACGCCGAGCACAACTATCGCCCGAAGATTTTCTGACGAGGAATCTTATGACGACGCAGCCGATCAAGACGCTCTTCGCCAACGACATTCATCGTCGTATCGAGGAGGTCATCAAGGTCGACCAGACCGACGAGGAGATCCTTCGCGAGGAGATCAACGAGTACGTCGTCACCGACGCGATTCGGTCCCACTACACCGGCATTTATGAGGCGTATCGCGAGACACCGAACAAGCCGCATGAAGGCATCGCCATTTGGGTCTCGGGTTTTTTCGGCTCCGGCAAGTCCAGCTTCGCGAAGATGCTCGGCCTCTCGATCGCGAACCGCGTGATCGCAGGCGAGTCTGCCGCGGAACGCTTCGCCCAGCGAACTGGCGACACGAAGCTCCAGGTGCTCCTGAAGGCCATCGCCGAGAAGATTCCGACGCACGCGGTGATATTCGACGTCTCGACGGATCGCGGCATCCGCAGCGGCAATCAGACGCTCACCGAGATCATGTACGGGCTCTTCCTGCAAAGCCTCGGCTATTCCAAAGACCTCGATCTCTCCGAACTCGAGATTGCGCTCGAGGGCGAGGGGCGTCTGCTGGAGTTTGAGTCCGTGTATCGTCAGCGCTTCGCGAAAGAGTGGAATGCTGACAAGGGGCTCCTGGCGTTTTCTCTAGGCCGGGCGAGTGAGGTGATGCACCTGCTCGAACCAAAAACCTATCCCGTCGCCGACTCCTGGGTGAAAGGCGTCAAGCAGCGATCGGATATCAGTCCCGGAAAGCTCGCGGATCGGGCCAACGAGCTGATGAAGCGACGGCGCCCTGGCCAGAGCCTGATGTTCGTCGTCGATGAAGTTGGCCAGTTTGTCGCGCGGGACGTGCAGAAGATGCTCGATCTGCAAGCCGTGGTGCAGAGCCTCGGGGTAAAGGGCCGTGGCAAGCACTGGATTGTGATCACGTCGCAAGAAAAGCTTGGCGAGCTCGTCAGCGGCCTCGACGACAAGAAGATCGAGCTTGCCCGTTTGATGGACCGTTTCCCGCTGCAGGTCCACCTCGAGCCGTCGGACATCTCCGAGGTGACCAGCCGCCGCGTCCTCTCGAAGAACTCGAACGCCCAGGCTGCGCTCGGAAAGCTCTTCGACGAGCACCGCGGCCGGCTCACGGAGCACACTCGCCTAACCGCGGACATCAGGCTGCCCGAGCTCTCTCGCGACAGCTTTATCGACCTCTATCCGCTGCTGCCTTATCAGATCGACCTCATCATCCAGGTGGTCTCGGGCCTACGCACGCAGGGGGGCGCGAGCAAACACGTCGGTGGCGCGAACCGAACCATCATCAAGCTTGCGCAGCAGCTACTCATCAACCCTGCCGTCAATTTGGCGGATCTCCCTGTGGGTTCCGTCGTTCGGCTCGATCAGGTCTACGACCTCGTGGAGAACAACATCGGCTCGGAGGTGCGTGCGAAGATCGCTGCCCTCGCGAAGGAGCTAGAGCACCCACTGGCACAGCCGGTCGCAAAGGTCATCTGTCTGCTGCAGTACGTGAAAAGTGTTCATCGCACGGCGGAGAACATCGCGGCGGCACTTCATCCCGACATCGCCGCGGACTCGCAACTCGCTGCGGTCAAGGAGGCGCTTCGTCAGCTCGAAGCCGCGCACAAAGTCCGTCGCGGTGACGACGGCTACCGCATCCCATCGCCTGCAGAAGACGACTGGGAGCGCGTCCGCAACGGCATCGACCCGAATCCGGGTGACGCCCGTCGACTTTACTCCGAGGTGCTCAGCTCGTTCTGGCAGCCGCCACCTTCGCACACGCTCTACGAAACCAAGACGTTCAAGTCCGGCCTCGCTATCCACGGTCGCGAGGTCGTCGATGGCGACATGGTGTTCCACCTCCATCTCGCGGACGCCGGCAGAGAGTTCCAAGGGCTCGCCGCGGAGCTTCGGACGCGGAGCCAGCGAGAGCGCAAGAACGTGTTCTGGGCTGTGTCACTCAGTGACGCGATCGACCGCGAGACCGTCGAGCTCTTCCGCTCGAAGGAAATGCTCGCCCGGAAGGAGCGCGAAGCGAAGACGCCGGACGAAACAGCGCTCATCGGTGAAGAGAAGGTGCGACTACGCCGCTATCAAGACGAGCTCCGCCGACTTCTGAAGGCCGCCTGTTTGTCCGGCAGCGTCTACTTCCGCGGCAACGATCGCAGCCCTGGTGACCGAGCCATCGACGTGGGCAGGAGTGCTGCGGAGATCCTCGCGCATGTGCTCCCTGAAGTATTCGATCGCTTCAAGGAAGCGGCCGCTCGGTCCAACGACGTGAAGAAGGGCGTCGACGCGCTGTTCACCGCCGAGAATCTTCAGGGCCTCCCGTCTGTCTTCGGGAGCCTCGGGCTCCTGCGCGACGAGAAGGGCAAGACGGTCTTCCGGGTTGAAAGCGCGCCGCTGGCGGAGGTGCTCAGTCGGATTGAAGAACGTGCCAACTACGGCGACACGGCGAGCGGTCGGTTCCTCGTCGACGAGTTCGCGAAGGAGCCCTTCGGCTGGGACTTCGAAGCAGTTCGGCTGCTGGTCCTCTCGCTACTGCGTGCCGGGAAGATCGAAGCCACCAGCAAGGGGCAGACGATTGACTCGGCTACCGGCGTCGAGGCCCGCGACATCTTCTCGAACAACAACCTCTTCCGCCAGGCCTCGTTTCGTCCTAAGAAGGGCGTCGAATTCGAGGAGCTCGTCAAAGCCTCGGAAGCCTTCCGCGACACTTTCGGCAGCGAAGTCCGCGAGCTCAACACCGGCGCCATCGTCGCGGAGCTTCGAAAGGAGGTGGCGCGCCACGAGGACACTGTCGTGGCTGCACAAGGTCAGCTAACTGCGAATCGTCTGCCTGGCGGTGGCGTTCTCGAAGGCGCCCTCGGCCAGATGAAGGCCATCCTCCGCGGATCGGAGGACAACGCCATCGCAACGTTCAACGCGTCGCATCGGTCCATCAAGGACGCCATCAAGCGCGCGGTCGAGCTCGAGCAGGCTCTCTCGGAACCGAGGCTTCGCGACCTTGAGCGGGCACGGCAGGCGCTCGGCACCGCGTGGCCCTTCCTCCGCCAGGAGGCGGACATCACTGACGACCTTCGCTCAAAGGCGACGGCCCTCGACGACCTCCTCGCGCGTGAGACCTTCTATCGGGAGTTGCCGTCGATCGAGCAACATGCGCGAGGAATCGAAGCCGAGTACGAGCGCCGATACGATGAGGCACTGGAGGCACGAGTGGCGGTCTACACCAAGGCCTTTGATCAGCTGGTCAAGACTCCCGGGTGGACCGACATCGATGAGGCGCAGCAGCGGAACCTCGCAGCGCCCCTCGAACGAGGCAGGGCGAAGGACGCGGAGCGGCTGCCGATCCCTCAGCTGCGCTCCGAGCGCGACGCGTGTGACTCGCGCCTCCGCGCCTCCGTCGCGGAGTTACGCCGCACCATCGACGGGGAGCGCATCGCCACGGTGAGCCTTGGCAGCTACTTCGGCGGCGGTATCGAGACCGAAGAGCAGCTCGAGGCGGCGCTCGACGGGATCCGGGACGAGTGTGCCCGGCTCATTGGCGCCGGGAAGAAAGTCGTCGTGCAGTAGGTGCGTCACGGATGAACAAAGACACACGCAGCGCCATCGAGGGCGCGACGCAGCGATCGCGGAAGCTGCTCGAGGAGGACTTCTCCGCGCAGCTCGAGGGCACGTTCGATGTGCTGCGCAGCGGTACCGTTGCCGCGAAGGGCGGAGCGCATCTGTCGGCTCGCCAGGGGTTCCAGCGCGACAAGATCGTCGCGGCGATCGAGCACAAGCGTGCGGCCGGCATGACGGCCGCGGAGGCAGTGACGGACTACGTACGGGACGCAGCGTTCACCACGCTCAACCGCTTCGTGGCGCTCAAGATGCTCGAGGCGCGCGAGCTGGTGCAGGAGTGCATCAGCAAGGGCGATCAGTCCGTTGGCTACCGCGAGTTCTGCGGGATGGCGCCAGGCGTGGCCCTGCTCCCGGACGCCGCCGGCTACCGGCTTTACATCGAGAGTCTCTTCGATGAGCTGTCGACCGAGGTGAAGGTCCTGTTCGACCGCCGCGATGCCGGGTCCGCACTCTGGCCGAAGCGGCAGCCGTTCGAAGCGCTTCTGGCCATGCTTAACGCGGCGGACCTCGATGGCGTCTGGAGCGAGGACGAGACCATCGGCTGGGTGTACCAGTTCTTCAACAGTGGGGACGAACGCAGGAAGATGCGCGAGGAGAGCCAGGCGCCACGCAACAGCCGTGAGCTGGCGGTGCGTAATCAATTTTTCACGCCGCGCTATGTCGTGCAGTTCCTCACCGACAACACGCTCGGTCGCACGTGGCTGCAGATGCGCGGGGGCGAGACGGCGCTTGCTGATCGCAGCGCGTACCTCGTCCGCGACGAAGAAGCCCTAGCGCCACGTGCCAAGAAGGATCCGCGCGATCTCAAGGTCCTCGACCCCGCTTGCGGCTCGGGGCACTTCCTTCTCTACGCCTTCGAGTTGCTGCTCACGATCTACGAGGAGGCCTGGCACGACCAGAAGGGAGGCGTGCCGAGCCAGGTGTCGGGTCGGTCGCTGAGGGAGGATTATGCCGATCTCGCGGCCCTTCGGCGTGCCGTGCCCGCGCTTATCGTGGAGCACAACCTGTATGGTGTGGACATCGATCCTCGATGCGCGCAGATCGCGGCGCTGGCGCTCTGGCTTCGCGCTCAGCGCGCGTTCAACGACTTTGGGTTGACCGGGAAGGAGCGGACGCCGATCACCGGCACGCACATCGTTGTGGCCGAGCCGATGCCCGGTGAAGTGGCGATGGTAGACGACTTCGCGGCGAGCCTTGAGCCCCCGCTCCTGCGCGACCTCTTCAAGAAGATGGTGGGCGAGATGCGCCTCGCTGGCGACCTTGGGACGCTCCTGCGCGTCGAGGACGGTATCGCGACCGAGCTGACGCGCGCACGGGAGCAGTTCATCAAGCAGCGGGCGACTACAAGCTTCCTTCCGGATATGGAGCCGTTGCGACGCCAGGGCGAGCTCGACCTCTCCGGCATCGACGACGCGCAGTTCTTCCACGAGGCCGAGACGCGCATCGTCGAGGCGCTGCGGCACTTTGCGGAATCCGCCGCCGGACGCGCGAGTGTGCGCAGACGACTTTTTGCGGGTGACGCCGCGCAGGGCATCGCGCTTATCGATCTCTTGCGAACTCGTTTCGATGTGGTTCTGATGAATCCGCCGTTCGGTGCTGGGAGCGTCGGGGCGAAGAAGGAATTCGCGATGAGTTATCCGCGCACCAAGAACGATGTATACGCCGCCTTCGTCGAACGAGGCATCCAGCTTTTGCACAAGCGTGGGATGCTCGGCGCCATTACCTCTCGCAGCGGCTTCTTCCTTTCGAGCTTCCAGAAATGGCGCGAGGAGATCTTGCTCAAGGAAGCGCCGCCAGTCGTCGTCGCCGATCTCGGCTACGGCGTCCTCGACAGCGCCATGGTCGAAGTCGCTGCGTACTGCCTTGAGAGAGCGGCATGAAGACGGTGTTTCTGCGCGTCCTCGACGCAGATGACAAGGCGGCGGCGCTGCTCGCGGCGATCAGCGAGCCCGAGGCTGCGCGCGGCAAGCAGCGTTTCGATGTGGATCCCGCGAGCTTCGCCAGTGTGCCGCGATCACCACTAGCGTATTGGGTGAGTAGTCGGTTGCGGCGGTTGTTTAAGGAGTTCCCTGCCGTCGAGGGAGACCGGCGGACGGCGAAAATTGGCCCTTCAACCGGAGATGATCCTCGCTACGTTCGCTGCTGGTGGGAAGTACGGGTTCTCAGCAAAGACTCCGGCCCTGAATGGCCGGCATTTGCGAAAGGCGGCGTGCATTCCCCCTTCTACGCCGATGTGCATCTTGTTATCCACTGGGATCCTCGGCGCAAGACCTTTCGCGGGTTCATCGGCCGCCCAGGGCGCGAAACAGAGAGACCTAATTCTCTAGACTTCTTCTTCCGACCCGGCTTGACTTGGCCGCTGAGGACTCAGATCGGTCTTGCGTTGCGCGCCATGCCGGCGGGCTGCATCTTTGGCCATAAGGGTCCTTGTATTTTCGTGGCTACCAATGACAGTCAGGAGTTGCTTGCTCTACTGGCAATCGCAAACGCAACGAGCTTTCGCTCGCTGGTCGATCTCCAGATGGCATTCGGCGCCTTTGAAGTCGGGGTTATCCAGCGCACGCCCGTTCCGCCCTTGAATGTCGCCGATCGGGACCGCCTTGCGGACCTCGGCCGCCGCGCCTGGTCGCTCAAGCGCTCCCTCGACGAACGCACTGAGACCTCGCACGCATTTACGTTGCCCGCGCCGCTGCAGGTCGAGGGCGAGACGTTGGCGCTCCGTGCCGTCGCCTGGGCCGATCGCATTCGCAGCGTCCAACTCGAACTTGCGACAATTCAGAACGAGATTGACAACCGTTGCTTCAGGCTTTACGGCCTTGACGATGCGGACCGACGCGCCATTGCGGAGAGTCTTGACAGCACAAGCGGCGATGGCGACAAGGAAGCCGCCGCTGATATGGACATCGATGCGGAGGACGAGGTTGACGAGTGGGAGAATACGTCAGCCGATCCCTTGAGCTTAGCCGCGGAGCTGGTGTCGTGGGCGGTCGGCGTCGCCTTCGGTCGCTTCGATGTGCGACTGGCGATCGCCGACCGAGCGCCGAAGGCGGAGCCGGAGCCGTTTGACCCGCTGCTGGTCTGCTCGCCCGCCATGCTCACCGGCGCGGACGGATTGCCCCTTGCGAGCGCCACTGCCGGGTACCCGCACGCCTTCCCTGAAAACGGAATCCTAGTGGACGACCCGGGTCACCCGCGTGACCTCACTGCCGCGGTGCGCGCGGTATTCGACACTGTGTTCGGCAACAGCGCCGATGAGTGGTGGAATGAAGTCGCGTCGCTGCTGGACGCGAAGGATCACGATCTGCGCGCCTGGCTCGCCTCGGGCTTCTTCGAGCATCACCTAAAGCGTCACTCGAAGAGCCGGCGCAAGGCGCCGATCCTGTGGCAGCTTGGCACGTCCTCGGGGTGCTATAGCGCGTGGCTTTACGTCCACCGGCTCACGCGTGACAGCTTCTTCCAGCTCCAGAACGATGTGGTGGCCCCCAAGCTGGCCCACGAGGAGCGCCAGCTCACCAGCCTTGTGCGGAGCACGGGAGACAGCCCCTCGGCGAAGGAGCGCAAGGAGATCGCGGCACAGGCGGCCTTTGTCGAGGAATTGCGCGCGCTGCTCGACGAGGTGAAGCGCGTGACGCCCCTGTGGAACCCGACGCTCGACGATGGCGTGGTGTTGACGATGGCGCCGCTCTGGCGGCTCGCGCCGCAGCACAAACCATGGCAGAAGGAGCTTAAGGGCAAGTGGGACGAGCTCGTCGACTCGGATTACGACTGGGCGCAGAGCGCGATGCACCTCTGGCCTGAGCGCGTAGTTCCCCAATGTGCGACCGACCGGAGCTTGGCCATCGCTCACGGGCTTGAGGACGTGTTCTGGGCTGAGGGAGCCGACGGCAAGATGAAGCCGCGCTCCACTCCCACGCGCCCGCTTGATGATCTCGTGCGCGAGCGCACCTCCGCCGCTGTGAAGGCAGCCCTGAAGAGCCTGCTCGAAGCACCAGTGACGGCGGCGAGAGGAGGCCGCGGGCGTGTTCGTCGAGCGGTCACGGCTGATGCCCACAAAGGAACTCCCTGATGCATCCGCTCCATGACTACGTCGCCAAGCAGCTTGCCGAGAAGCTGAAAGCCAAGAAGCTGGTCGTCTGGTACGACACACGCCGCGAGTTCGATTCTTTCGTCGGCGAGGTGCGCGGTGGCGCAAAGGCTGGTAGCGGCGCGGTTCCCGTGACGGTCGGAGGCATCGTGACGCGGCTCGTGGAGTACGACGGATCGATGTTCGAGTTGCGGGCGGTCGCGGAGCCTCACGTGAGCGGGGACGTTCCCGAGTCCGTGGTGATCTACGTACCTGGATGTGAGCGCGACCGCCACGGCTCCGTGCTCATGGAGCTCGAGAAGGCTGGCGAGTGCTACGAACCTCAGCTGAAACGTCTCGCACGGAATGTCCTGCGTCAGCGTTACACCGACGGCGTGATCGACGACATGCTCGCTCCAGATAAGGTCACGTACGAGGACCTCGCTCGCGCGTCGTCGGACACGTCGTCGGCCGCGGCGCCCTCCATTCTGAAGTCCCTTTTCCACGATACGTCCGGGAACGACGGACTCCTCGCCGCGTGGCTCGTAAGCGATTTGCGCGACGCGGACATTGAGGCCAAGGAGGCGAACCGCGAGCTGACGAAGCTGGTGCGGTCGAGGCTCGGCCTCGAGCTCCCGGAAGACGCAGGTCTGGCGAAGCTTCGATCCGTCACGGTTCGCTACGTTCTCGCAGGTGAGTTCCGGAGCGATCTCAGCTGCGCTCCGCCGACGAGCCTCGACGCCGTACCGGCGCCGAAGACGAAGGACGACGAAGCGGCGGTGCGAGAGCTCGCCCGTCGGCTTCGCACGAGCTTCTCCGAGGTCTATCCGGCGATGGCCGATCGAGTGGAGGACGAGCTTGGGCTTCGCAATGCGAAGGTCCAGGCCGAGTGCCTCGGAGCGATCGACACGTTCCGTTTCGAGGAAGGAGCCCTTCTCGCGCACTGCGGATCGCTCGTTGCCGTGAAGAAGTTCGACGATGCGCTCCGGCTGGTGGATCAACGTGAGCACAGCTTCTGGCTTGATCGAGATGTCGGGCGGAAGGCCCAGTGGGAGGCGTGTCGTCGGATGGCGGAGCTGGGAACCGTGGCGAACTCCGTGAAAGCCGCCGTGGCCAAGGCCGGAGGCGATGTGAATTCCTGGGTCGAAGCGTATACGTCTAAGGACGGATGGTACCGCATAGACCAAACCCACCGGCGTCTCGAAGCATGGGTGGCGAACCTCGACGACGAGCCGGAGGAGCGTGCGCTCGGAGTCGTTCGACGCCTCTACGAAGACGTTTGCCAATCTATGGCCGACGGCTTCACGAAGGTCCTCGTGAAGGCGAACTGGGCGGTCTCGATGTCGACGCACCAGACTCGCATCTACAGCGAGGTCGTCGCCGAGCGGCCAAAGCCCGTCGCGTATTTCCTCGTTGACGCCATGCGCTTCGAGATGGGTATGGAATTTTCCGAACGCCTACCGAAGACCGCCGAAGTCAGCGTCCGTCACGCCATTGGCGCGCTGCCGAGCATCACCCCGATTGGCATGGCCGCCCTACAGCCAGGGGCGTCAGCCAGTTTCAGCGTTGTCGAGCAGGGCGGCAGGCTTGGCGCACGCATCGAGGACTCGTTTCTTCCTGACCTCGCAGCTCGGAAAAAGTTCGCGGCGGCGCGCGTACCGAAACTAGTCGACATTGCGCTGGACGAGCTTCTGAGCCTTCAGCCCTCGAAGCTCGCGAAGAAAGTCGAAGGCGCCCAGGTCGTGGTCGTTCGCTCGCAGGAAATCGACCATGCTGGCGAGACGGGGTTCACGTTCCAGGCCCGGCAGGTCATGGACAACGTGATCGACAACCTGGCGCGAGCGATTCGCAAGCTGGCCGCAGCCGGCGTCGAGCACTCGGTGGTATCGGCGGATCACGGTCACTTGTTCTTCCCCACTGATCGGGACGAGTCGATGCGCATCAATGCCCCAGGCGGAGACGAGGTCGACCTCCACCGACGCTGTTGGATTGGTCGCGGTGGCACCACGCCGTCTGGCTGCATTCGCGTCGCGGCGTCGGCCCTCGGATACGAGTCAGACCTCGATTTTGTGTTTCCGAGGGGTTGCGGGGTGTTCAAGGCCGGCGGTGACCTGGCCTTCCACCACGGAGGACCGTCGCTTCAGGAGCTTGTCGTGCCCGTGCTGACGGTTCGCATGAAGGTTCGGGACTCGGCTCGCACGACTGCTGCGTCCCTGACAGCGACGGGTCTTCCAGACGCCGTGACCAACCGCATCTTCAGCGTGACGCTGCAACTGGGCGGCCAGAACCTCTCACTCTTCTCGAACGCGATGATGGTACGGCCGCTGCTCATGTCGTCGGGAAAACAGGTCGGCGCCGTCGGCATGGCTATCGACGCCGAACTCGATCGCGCAACCGGCTGCGTCAAACTTCAACCCGGGAAGCCCATCACCGTCGCTTTCCTCTTAAGCGACGAGAGCGCCGCCTCGCTCCGGGTCGTGGTGCAGGACCCGACGACCGACGCTGAGCTCTATCGCTCGCCCACAGACATCCCGGTTCGCCTTGGAGTTTAAGCGATGAGCAACGGAGCAGTCCCCGCGCGCGATGCGCTCGACGACAAGGTGAACCGGCTCTTCGCCGGCAAGGTTGTCCGCAAGGACCTGGTCCGGAAGGTCAAGGTCGGCGCGAACGTGCCGGTTTTTGTGCTCGAGTTTCTGCTTGGGAAGTATTGTGCGTCGTCGGACGAAGTCGCGATCCAGATGGGGCTGCAGGTCGTCAACGACACGCTCTCGAACAACTACATCCGCCCTGACGAGTCGGCGAAAGCTCAGAGCAAGGTGAAGGAGAACGGGAAATACACCTTCATCGACAAGGTAAAGGTGCGCCTGGTCGACTCCGACTATTGGGCGGAGGCGGTCAACTTCGGAAACAAGTTCCTGCACGTCCCGACGCAGTACGTCCGCGACTTCGAACGGCTCCTGATGGGCGGCGTCTGGTCACAACTCGACCTGCGGTTTCAGACAGATGAGGAGTCCGGGGGAAAGAACCCGTTCTGGATCGACAAGCTGACGCCCATCCAGATTGCCACGTTCGATCTCGAGGAGTACCGCCGCGTGCGGCGTGACCTCACGACCGACGAGTGGATCGATCTCATGGTGCGGAGCATGGGCTACGAGCCAGCCGATATGCCCCGGAGGCTCAAGCTGCTTTTCCTGGTGCGACTCATTCCGCTGGCGGAGCGCAATTACAACCTCGTCGAACTCGGCCCTCGCGGAACCGGCAAGAGCTACGTGGTCCAAGAGGTCTCACCGTACTCCGCGCTGCTCACGGGCGGGACGACGGTGGCGAACCTGTTCGGCCACATGTCGGGCCGACAGAAGGGGATGGTTCAGATCTGGGACGTCGTTGGGTTCGATGAGGTTGCGGACCTCCAGAAGATGCCCAAAGAAGTCATCACGACGATGAAGACGTACTGTGAGTCCGGTACGTTTCAGCGAGGCCAGGAAGCTGTCTCTGGCGACGCTAGCATCGCGATGTTCGGCAACACCAACCAGCCCATCGACGTGATGGTTCAGACCGGCCATCTCTTCGCGCCGATGCCGGACATCATCCGCGATGACATGGCATTCATCGATCGTCTGCACTTCTACCTCCCCGGTTGGGAGATCCCGAAGATGCGGAACGACCTCTTCACTGACCACTACGGGTTCGTCGTCGACTATCTCGCCGAGGCGCTGCGCGAGATGCGAAAGCACAACTTCACCGAGATCATCGACCGCCACTTTTCAATGGGCGCTCACCTCAACGCGCGTGACCGTAAGGCAGTTCGGAAGACCGTGTCCGGTCTGATGAAGATCCTCTTCCCGCACGGAGAGGTCACCCAGGAGGAGCTCGCGGAGATCCTCGAGTTCGCCCTCGAGGGACGTCGTCGCGTCAAGGAGCAGCTCAAGAAAATGGGCTCGTTCGAGTACTACCAAACGTCCTTCAGCTACACGCTGCAGGAGACCGGCGAAGAGAAGTTCGTCGGCGTCCCCGAGCAGGGAGGCCGCGATCTCATTTCCACCGACCCGCTTTCGCCTGGCACGGTGTACACGGCTGGCGTTACGTCAGACGGAACAGTAGGTCTCTACCGTCTCGAGGTGTCGCTCTCAAGCGGTACCGGGAAGCTCAAGATGGCGGGCGGCCTCTCCGGCGCAATGAAAGAGTCGGTCCAGCGTGCATTTTCGTATGTGCAGGCGAAGAAGTCCGAGCTCGGCATCGCGCGCGACCTCGACACCTCAGACATTCACGTCGAGGTCATCGACCTTCTTGGCAACCAGGTCGAGGCGGAAGTCGGCGTCGCTTTCTTCATCGCGTGCTACTCGGCGATGCGCCGGGCTCCAGTCAGTCCGGCGCTTCTCGTACTCGGTGACATGAGCGTCCAGGGCAATATCAAGCCGCTGCGCTCGCTCACCGAGCCGCTCCAGATCGCCAAGGACAACGGCGCCAAGCGCGCGCTCATCCCCATCGAGAACAAGCGGAGCTTCCTCGACGTGAGCGCCGACATCATGGAGCACGTCGATCCGATGTTCTACGGCGACCCGAAGACAGCCGCTATGAAGGTATTGGGGCTCAGCTGATGCCTTTGCCCGACGAGTTGTTGCGAGCTGTCTCCGCCCACGGCGGTGGGAAGATCGCAATCGTCGTCGGTGCGGGGTGTTCGGTTGAAGCACCAACGAGCGTTCCGGTGGCTCGGGAGTGTTCAGTTGAAGTGCACCGACGGCTCGTTGCTGATGGCGTGCTCCAGAATGGTGACTGTGCCGATCCGACGGACCTGTCGCTGGTTGCTGATGCGGTGTTCGCGAGAAAGAAGTCGCAGCGTCTCGTAGTCGAATTGCTTTGCGAGCAGTATGACCTGAAGCTGGCACCCCCCAACGACGGGTACCGCATCGCGGCGGCAATGCTTTGCGAGGGTGCCGTGTCCTCGGTGGTCACCCTTAACTTTGACCTCGCGTTGTCGAACGCACTCAGTGAACTTGGCGCCGGGCAGGTGGTCGGAGTGATTGAGCGCCCAGAGGATCTGCCGACGCAGAAGAATATCAACATCTACTACCTCCACCGAAACGTCAATGCGGCAGATCCGGAATTCTGGGTGCTCCGTACCGCGTCCTTACAGGATGATTGGAAAGGGCACTGGCAACCGATTATCGCAACCAAGGCGCTCGCAGCGCCCATTGTGCTGTTTGCGGGGATTGGCAATCCGGTGGCGGTGCTGATCGAGAGCGCGAAGCTGGTTCGGACCGCGTTGCCTGCGGCGACGAAGATCTATCAAATTGATCCCGCCGACCGGGCTGATTCGAAGTCATTTCAGGCGTTGGCGATTGATCCTGGCGCTTACATCCAGTGTGGATGGGGCGAGTTCATGGGCGAGTTGTCAGAACGCTTGTCAGCAGAGCAAGTCGTTGGCCTTGAGCAAGCAATCGGCCGGAAGGTCCAGGAGGACGGGCTGCCGGCCGAAGACGTCGCCGATCTACTGCTTCGTTTGCGCGCCTTCGGCCTTGTGAAGCTTGGGAGACTACGGGCGCAATGGCTTCTGTACGAAAAGCCGTACTGTCCCGTTGACCCCAACGGCAGGGGGCTATTGGCCGACCTTTTATTGGCCGTGAGCATGATGTCCAGAGTGTCTGGCGCGGTAGCAGTCATTTGTGAGGACGGTGTCGTGGAATTTCAACGCGACGGTCGAGTTGTCGTCGCTTTTCTCCTCGCTTCTGGTCGTGGTCACCGCGGCAGGGCGGCGATAGAGGCCGCCATAGAAGATCGCCGCGCACAATACCGCAGTCGTCTAGCACCGCCGCGCGGAGTCATCGTTGGCGGTACGTCCGACACTTGGACCAGTCCGGTCACGCCACCTGCAGACGTCGTCCGCGGGGACTCATCCGACGACGTGGTGGGTGGCCCGACGGCGCTTCCGCTCCTCCACATCAACGACTTCCGGGCCGACCCCGGCCGGATTGCGCAGGTTGTGCCATGAGCAATATGCCTATGGGATTCACTTCAACCGACCTGATTGCCGCGGCGTCCCAAGCGCTGATAAACGGCGGCTACCAGCGGGTGGCTCGCAGGTTTGAGGCGTGGGACACACCAACGTCTCGGCTCTTTGAGGATGAGTACAACGTTGTCGGCGTCGTTATCTTCGACACCTGTGGCGAACTCCTCCGAGCCTGGCCGGATTTGCAGGGATCACTTGTTGACGTGATCTCCAGTCAGGTGGGCCGCGAGGAAGGGAAGTCGTGGGACGGCTACTTGGTGCTGCTCACGCCTGGGGTCGCCCCGTCTGAAGACGCAGCAGTCGAAACTCTCCGATACAACACGACGCGATTACGCAAACTCGTCGCTACAGGCGATGATCTGCAGAGTTCGACAGACGTGGAGCGAGTCCTCCGCCCGCTGCTGCCCTTGGGGCAGGAGCGAGCCAGCCTGAGCCAAGGGTCCGCACTGGACCTCCTACCAAAGCTTCTGGCCGACCAAGGCATCCCGAAGGAAACGACGCAATTGATCGTGGATGCGTTTCGCGAACAGTCGCCATTACTAGAGCGACTCCACCAGCACCGTGGTGGCCAATGAGATTGCTGTCAATCGAACTTAGCGGCTTCCGTGGGTTTCCACGACGGCAGGCTTTTGATCTCGACGCCGACGCAGTCGTTGTGGTCGGAGTGAACGGCAACGGAAAGACTTCACTGTTCGATGGAGTTCTGTGGGCTCTCAGCGGGCGAATCCCAAGACTCCAGAACGACGACGCGCGCCTCGTGTCGATGTACTCCGAGACGGGTCAAGCCAGGGTTGAGCTGCGCTTCAAGGATCCACAGACCGGCGGTGAGTTTACGGTTACGCGAAGCTTTGACGGAACTGAGGCGCGATTGGCCCTCACGACGCCAGAGAGCGCATACCAGGGTCCGGCGGCAGAGGGTCGCTTGATCGATCTTGTCTGGCCTGATGCGGCGTCCGCATCGGACCCGCGCGAGGCGTTGGCCTCGGTGCTCACTCGCAGCGCGTACCTTCAGCAGGATCTGGTCCGCCAGTTCGTCGAGGCGGCCACAGATCACGAACGCTTCGCCGCGGTCAGCGAGTTGGTCGGTGCCGGACGCGTCACGGAGCTTCAAGGCGGCCTAGAGCGAGCGAAGAAGGCCTGGTCCACCGCCACTCATCAGCGCGAGGACGAACTTCGTCCGCATCGGGAGCGGTTAGGGGTGATCGAGGCGCGTCTCGCGGAGCTGACGGCCCGTGCGTCGCAGACGCTGCCCACGGTAACAGCCGAATCGTGGGGGCAGTGGTGGCAGAACCTATCCGCCCTCGGTCTTAAGACTGTCGCAGTGGAGGCGACGTCCCGCGAGGCATCTGGAGCAATCGATGGCGCAATCAAAGAGCTCGAAGCTCTGCGACGTTCCACGGAACGGCGGCAGCAGACTCTTAGCGCGGCACAGAGCGAGGTCGCCGCGCTAGGCACCCGACCAGTACCAGAAGTGCAGTCCTTGCGAGACAAGGCCACCGCGCTGCGGAAGGATGCAGCGGATCAGAAGCGAGTGGTGAGCGAGGAACAAGCGCGCCTGGCCGAGTTGAGGCGCGAGCAGGCCGCGTTGAAGGAGAAAGGAGAGCAAGTAAGAGCACTTGCGGCCTTGGCGCTGAAGCTGCTTGAAGATCGATGTCCTGTCTGTGACCAGACGTACGATCAGGACGCGACACGAACACGTTTATTGGCGCTTGTCCAGAGCGGAGGTTCGCAAGCGGCGCCTGGACCAGACAATTTCGCGGACCTGCTCGCCGCTTTGGCCGCGAAGGAAAAGGAGGCCGCAGCGGCTGATCTCTCACTGAGTTCCGCTGAGCAAGCGGTTGCTGAACGATCGAGGTCAGAGGAGTCTCTGGCGAGGCGATTGAGCGACCTCGGCGTCGTTGCGGATGGCCAGGCCGGCCGGAACGCGGCACTAGTGAAGGCTATCGACGAAGCCGACGCGCTCATGGTACGAGCGGCCGAGCTGCAACGTGTGGGTGAACTACTTGCCCTTGGCTTGGCCCAATCTTCCGCCGTTGCGACGCTCGACGAGCTTCGTCGAGAAGCAGACACGCTCCGTCGGGACAATGCGGTCCGCGAGAAAGTCATCTCAGCGCGGAGCGAGACAGGTGAGCAAGCTCAGGCCGTCATCGGAGCGCTGAGAGAGGCCGCGTCAGCAGTCGTCGAGGAGCGCCTTCGTGAGATTAGCCCTTTGCTCCAAGGTGTCTATGCGAGGATGGACCCCCACCCGTC
>JBAUGX010000205.1:0-12142 GCA_049679965.1 Vicinamibacterales bacterium | reverse complement strand
GTTGATGACACCTCCCTCCGCTCGTCGAGGAATCTAGACGCCGGGTCGACGGCACTGATTGAGAGTTGACCGCCGGGCCGGGTGAATGCAGGCTTACAGGAGCGACCTGCTGGTGCAGAAGACTGTCGCAGAATGCGGGACCAGGACGACGACCTCCCCTTCGGCCTCTACGAGCGCCTGATCACCACCGGCCTGAAGGCGCGCCTCCTCCGTTTCGATCCTTCCAAGGCACACGTCGTCACGGCAGAGCTGGACGCCGCGGAAGCCCACGCGACACTGGCGCGACATGTCGAGGCGGTGGTCGCGAGAGCGCTGAAAGACCTACCCGAGGATCGACGAGTCGCCGTCACAAACGAGCTCATTGCCCTCCTCGTCGCCCCGAACAATCCGGCGGGAGTCGGAGTCAGTGACGATCTCGTCGCAAGTCCGACCGCACTGCTGCGCGCCATCCAGCCGGTCACAGGCGCGCCGACCGACGACCGCGACATCGTCGCGCCGCTGGTCCCACTGTCGGCCTCCGATCTGCTGGTCAACGCCCGCGGCGAGCCGGCCCTCGCCCACGCGCTCGCCCACGAAATCCCATCCGCCGATGCCATCGACCTGCTCTGCGCCTTCGTCCGCTGGCACGGCCTGCGCCTCCTCGAAGACGAACTCGTGGCGCATTGCCAGGCGGGGAGGCCCTTGCGGGTGATCACCACGGTGTTCACGGGCTCCACCGAACGGAAAGCCCTCGATTGGCTGAGCACGATCGGTGCGCAGGTGAAGGTGTCCTACGACACACAGTCCACACGCCTCCACGCCAAAGCGTGGCTGTTCCGCCGCGCCACGGGCTTCTCTACCGCCTACATCGGGTCGTCAAATCTATCGAAGGCCGCGCTCGTCGATGGCGTGGAGTGGAACGTGCGCCCTGGAATAAAGACGCGTACGATCCGACACGCGACGCCGCGCGATTCGACCGCGCCGTGGCGCCCGAGCAGGGCGACACGCTCGAGGCCCCGCTCCTGTTCCTCGACGTCGAACCCTGGCCGCATCAACGCGAGATGCTGGAGAAGCTGGCCGTCGAGCGCGACCGGCACCTCCGCTATAAGAACCTCGTCGTCGCCGCCACCGGAACGGGCAAGACCATCGTCGCCGCGCTCGACTACAAGCGGCTGCGCGACCGCGACGGCGACCTGCGCCTGCTGTTCGTCGCGCACCGGCAGGAGATCCTCAAACAGAGCCTGGGCGCCTTCCGCCAGGTGCTGCGCTCGGGAGACTTCGGCGAGCTCTACGTGGACGGCCACCGCCCCGACGAATGGCGCCACGTGTTCGCGTCCGTGCAGTCCCTGGCCCAAGTGGACCTGGACACGCTCGATCCGTCCGCCTTCGACGTCGTCATCGTGGACGAATTCCACCATGCCGCGGCGCCGACGTACCGGAAGCTCCTCGAACATCTGACCCCGAAGATCCTCCTGGGGCTGACGGCCACGCCGGAACGCACGGACGCGGGCGACATCCTTCATTACTTCGACAATCACATCGCGTCCGAACTGCGCCTCTGGGACGCCCTCGAGCGCGGGCTGCTCTGTCCGTTCCAGTATTTCGGCCTGCACGACAACACCGATCTGTCGTCGGTCCGATGGTCGCGCAAGGGATACGACACGACGGAGCTCGAGCGGCTCTATACGGGAGACGATGCCCGGGTGAAGCTCGTGCTGGAGCAGGTGTCGCAGAAGCATCGCAAGGCCGAGACGATGAGGGCGCTTGGGTTTTGTGTGAGCATCGCGCACGCGGAGTTCATGGCGCGGCGGTTCACCGAGGCCGGCCTGCCGTCGCTGGCCGTGTCCGCGGACACCGACAGCGACGCGCGCAAGGACGCCCTGGCGTCGCTCCGCGCGGGCCGGGTGCGGGCGCTCTTCGCGGTGGATCTATTCAATGAAGGCGTCGATCTCCCCGAAGTCGATACGCTCCTCTTCTTACGCCCGACGGAAAGCGCGCTCGTCTTTCTCCAGCAGCTCGGACGCGGACTGCGGCGCCACGAGCGAAAAGACTGCGTGACCGTGCTCGACTTCATCGGCCAGTCGCACCGGCAGTTCCGCTTCGACCTGCGCTACCGGGCCGTTACGGGGACCACGCGAACCGACGTCGAAAAGCAGGTCCAGCTTGGCTTTCCCTTCCTCCCCGCCGGCTGCTCGATGCAGCTCGATCGAGTGGCCACGAAGATCGTCCTCGACAATCTCAGGTCCGCCATCCCCTCCAGGCGTCCTGCCATGGTGAGAGAGCTCCGGGCTCTCGCCGACGCGCATCAGGCTGACGCGGGATACCGCATCACGCTGGCCGAATTCCTTCGCGAAACTGGCCTCGAGATAGACGATGTGTACCGGTCCGGATGCTGGTCGGGACTGCAGCGGGAAGCCGGCCTGACCGTGCCCGCGCCGGGACCACACGAGGATCTGATTGGCGATCGGCTGTCCGGGATTCTCCACGTGGACGACCCGCTGCGGCTCGCCGCCTACGGGCGCCTGGCGGAATCGGCATCCATTGATGTTGCTCGACTGACCGAGGCCGAGCGCCGCCTCGTCACCGGCTTCCATTTCGCCGTCATGCCGTCAAAGATTGCCCCCGCGTCGCTCGCCGAGTCCGTCGCTCTCCTTCACGCGCATCCGGCCATCGTTTCCGAGCTGCGCGAGCTGATTCCGCTGCTCGACGAGCAGTCGGACCATCTGACGTATCCAATGGACGAGCCTAAAGGCTCGTCCCCACAGATTTCTCTAGGTGTCCCGCTGTCAGTGCATGCGCGGCATACGGTGGACGATGTACTGACGGCGTTTGGGCTGCTGGACTTCGACAAGACGGCCTGGAAGCAGACCGGCGTCATCCGCGACGACCGCACCAACTCGGACCTGTTCTTCGTGACGCTCGAGAAGTCGGAACGGGAGTATTCCCCGTCCACGCTCTACAAGGACTACGCGATCTCGCCCACGCTCTTCCACTGGGAATCGCAGTCCACCACCACGCAGCAGTCGAAGACCGGGCAGCGCTACATCAATCACCGGCAGCAGGGCGGCAATATCATGCTGTTCGTGCGAGGTCGCAAGAAGCAGGACGGCCGCACCGTGCCGTACATCTTCCTCGGCCCGGTGGACTACGTGTCGCACAAGGGCGAGCGCCCGATCAGCTTTGTCTGGAAATTGAGGCGGCCGATGCCCGCGGACTTCTTCCGGCAGGCCAAAGTTGCTAGTGCTTAGGTGCGAAAGACGTTTACCTCAACGAGAGCGGCTCTTCGAGCGGCGCGACGACGTCAGCCACACGAGGATGAACCCCACAATCACGTTGGAGAGCCCGATCAAAGCCGAAGCAATGTAACCGTTCATCTTTCCCTCGGTCTCGTGAGGAACCCGCCCACAAAAGATACCATGCTGAGTGCCCACGCGATACCGATAATCCAGGCTTGAAAGCGTCCGGTGAGCATCTGATCAAGCATCGGGAACACAGCCCACAACACGCTGAACTCCAGAAGCCATTCCGAAATGAAGCCGCGGCCTCCTGAACCCTCGCTCATGCTGTGCCCGACGTATGCGAGACCAGTGCCGCGCGGGTTCTCGGCCTTTTCGATTGATCAGCGCGACACAGTACGCAGAAATTGCCAGGTCGGAATCATCGCGCAGTGAGGAGATTCGAATGAAGCCAACCGCGCTATCACCGTCTATGAGCCGGATTCCGAGGAGTGGGATAATACACTCTCGCCGGAGGCGAACATGACGTGCGTCATCTGTAAGCACGGGGAGACCAGGCCGGACACCACGCGAATCGCCGTCGAACGCGGACCGACAGTGCTCGTGGTGCGGGGTGTGCCGGCACAGGTCTGCGACAACTGCGGCGAAGCGTACGTGAACGCCGACGCGGTCGATCAGTTGCAGCACATGTTGGCGGTCGCGGCCCAGGATGGCGTGCAGGTCGAGGTCCGTGACTACATCGCGGCGTGAGTGGTATGGAATTCAAGCGAGTAACCGTCAACTCACGCCAGATGGGAGGGGTCCCGTGCCTGCGCGGCCTTCGAATTCCGGTCGCGACCATCGTCGGGCTCGTCGCCGAAGGACAGACGGCCCAGGAGATTCTCGCACTCTACCCTGATCTCGAAGCCGAGGACATCCGGGAAGCGCTGCTCTTCGCGGGCCGGGAACTGTTGGCTGCGATCGCCAGGGTCCGGCCGCGACTGGTCGTCTGCGGGCACATCCACGACGGCCACGGGCGGACCGACTACGAAGGGATCCCGATCTATAACGTGAGCCTCGTGGACGAGCAGTACCGCGTGGTGCACAAGCCAACCGCCATCGAGCTTCCCCTCTAACTAAGGGCGAGCGGCCGATCAGCTTTGTCTGGAGATTGAGGCGACCGATGCCCGTCGTCACTTGTCGATGATGATCTTGAGCGTCGCGATCACGTCTTCGTGACGGACGAGCATCCGTCCTTCAATTCGGACAATCTCCTCACGAAGGCCAGCCGCGACCGCTCCCAGCTCCTCGCGCAGGCCGTCAGTCTTGCCGTCGATCATGCCTCCGAGCTCGCGGCGAGTTGCTAAAAATTCACCCTTCACTTCCACTCGAAATCGAAAACACTGCAATTCGAGCGACGCCACACGCGTGTCGAGCGCGGCGACCTGAGCCGGTAACTCTTGCAGTGTCTTCACTTGAGTCTCAACGGTTCGACTACGCTCACCGTTGACCCTGAGCTTGTCGAATGGGTCAAGAGCCGCGACACGACTTGCCAGAGGTGGCGACATGCCACGTCGGGGGTGCGAGGATCATGCCGATGGCCTCGGTCGACGCGGCGACGACGCCCTTCGACGCTGCTCAGGGCGTCTTGAGCGAAGTCGAACGACGCTAACATCGTCGGAGACGATCGCAAACGCCCTAACGAGGTTCACAGGGTTCGCGGGGTTCCGTACAATCGACGCGTGAAGAGGCGACCTGAGAAGAGCGATAACGCGGACGGCGACGACTTCGCACGCGCGATGGCCGGCGTGGTCCGTCTCAAACCCGATCCGCGCGGGCGCGTGCGCCAGGCTCCCCGCATCAGCCCGCCGCGCGCCGCGGCTCCGTCCACCCCGTCGTCGGCCGGGCACCGCATAGATAGTGATGAGGGTCTAGAGGCTGCATTCGTCGCCCCAGGCGTGGACCGACGCGAACTCCGAAAACTGAAGCGTGGAGACTACGCCCCGGGCAACCGGCTCGACCTGCATGGCAAGACCGCCGCGGAAGCGGTCACGAGCGTCAAGCGGTTCATCGACTCCAGCCGCCGCCACAATCGCGTGGTCTGCATCGTCCACGGCCGGGGGCTGCACTCCGAGGGGAATGTCGCGATCCTGAAGTCCCGCGTGCGGGAGTGCGTGAGATCCCATCCGGCCGTGCTGGCGTACGCCGATGCCCCGCCGAACGATGGGGGCACCGGCGCCGTCTACGTGTTGCTGCGGAACTAGGCGAGGGCTTTGCCGTACAGCGCGAGCAGGCGGGTCCAGGCCTTCTCGGCCTGCGGCTCGTTGTAGACGCCCGAATCCGGCGGGCACCAGCCGTGCGCGGCGCCCCCGTAGACTTCGATTTCTGCCGGCAGGTGCGCCGTGATGAACGTCTCCGCCAGCACGTTCTTCTCATCGGGCGCCCGCATGTCGTCGTTCGCGGCGATCGCGATGAGGAGCTGCGCCTTGGTCTTCGCGGCCTGCAGATGCGGACTGTTCGGCATGCCGGTCACCAGTCCGCCGCCGTGGAACGAGGCGACCGCACCGACCCGATCCGGCATGGCGGCCGCCGTGCGCAACGCCATCGGGCCGCCCATGCAGTACCCCTGCGTGCCCATTTTGCGGTTGCTGGCCACCGACGCCTGCCGGTCCAGCCACCCGATGAACGCCTTCGCATCGGTCATGTGCGTCGTCTCGTTCAACGCCTGCGCGAGCGGTATCAGCTGCTGGATTGGCGTGGCGCCGCCAGCCTCCGCGGTCGGGGCCTTCCTGACGCGATAGAACGGATTGACCACGAGCACCGCATAGCCCGACTCGGCGAGCCGTTTGCCCATCTGGTGGAACGCGGGCCGCCGTCCGAAAATGTCGGGCCACACGAGCACGCCGGGCGCCGTCCCGCTCGCGGGATGGACGAAGTAGCAGTCGGCGGTGCCATCCGGCGTCCTCACGCTGACGTCTGATTCGGTCACCGTAACGGCGTGCGCGACCTTCGGCAGCATCATCACCATGCCCGCGCCGAGGAGGACGCCGAACTGCCGCCGCGTCACCAACCCGCCCGCCTCGAACTCCTGTCGATCCTGCTCAAAATGATCCTGATCGCACATATTCGCTCCTTGTCCTGCTCAGCGCGCGACTCATCCGCGCGCAAATACTCTACAGCGACGGACCGACGATGCAAATGGCCTGACGCGGGCTACGGCTTGAGCGCCCGACATTGCGGCAGGTTGGCGGTGCCGGGATCGGGCGCCAGGCGGACGATGCCCGCGTCGCCCGGCCACAGGAGCGGCGCCGTGTCGTTCGCCTTCAGAAACTCTTCCGTGAGGACGATCCTCGTGCCGCGCGCGTTGTAGCACTCCCTCAAGAAGAGCACCTGAATGGCGCGGTTGTACTCGATCGCTTCCTGCGGCACGACGAACACGCCGACGCCACTGGGGTCGAGCCCGGCCGCCGCCAGCCTGCGCTCCAGATCCGCCGCCGTGGCCGCCGGCACTTGCGCCTTCCAGACCGACAGCCTGGCGGGCTTCTGGGCGAGGCCTCTATTCAATAGAACCTCCGTCGGGGCGTTCACGCGAGGGTCCAGGCTGAGCAGCGTCTTATCGACGCTGCCCTTCCTGACGTAAACATCCGCATCGGGCCGGTCGACCACCAGCACGACGGGCTGGACAATCCGGCGCGGCGCGACGTCGGAAACGACCACGGTGGCTCCGGCGGTCACGCTGGCTCGGGACGTGCCGTCTCGCGGGTAGTCGTCCTTGTGGGCGCGGATCTCGACCTCGCCCGGCATCACGCGCACCGAGATCGGCCTGGTGCCGGCGATGCCGACGAGTGCACCGTTGACACGAATCGTCGATCCCGCCACGGGGCTCGAAATCTGCAGCGTGCCCGTTTCGCCGGATCGCACCGCGTCGAGACGCTGCTCGAGCGCGGCCGCCAGCCGCGGGGAGTACATCGGGTCCACGCGGATGAGCTCGCGCAGGCTGTCGTCGGTCTTCGCCGGGTCGATCCTCAAATTGCGGTCGGCGCGATCGAGAAAGAGCTGCCGGTGGACCCCGCGCTCGTCGTCGGTCGGCACGCGGTAGCTGCGTTCGTACCTCGACACCTCCGCCAGCCGATCCAATTCCTGCAGGCCCACGATCGTGGAACCGGAGCTGAGCAGACCGTACGCCTGGTCCAGCGCGGCGGACGTCAGCCTCGGAAGCGGGTCGGAGGGCGGGCGGGTATTGGACAGAAGGACCGACGAAGACGCCGCGGGAACTGGCGTGGCTGTCACTTCCGGGCTCGGTGCCGGCGCCGGCGCCTCGACGGGCGGCGCGGGCGCGGCGTCAGGCTGCGCGCGATTGCGACCGACGAGCAGGTACGTCGCGACGCCGAGGACGAGCACCACGGGCACGGCCACCATCGTCACGAGCCGCCAGTCTATAGACGGGTGCGACGGGTGCGACGGGTGCGACGGGTGCGGGGGGTGCGAAGGGTGCGAAGGGTGCGAGGGTGCAGGGTGCGAGGGTGCAGGGTGCGAGGGTGCGAGGTGCGAGGGATCGATGACGGCCGGGCGGGTCGAGCGCTGAGACGTCGGCGCGGTTGGCGCGGCCGGGGCCGGGGCCGGGGCCGGCTCGGTCAGAAGTGACAGCGCCGTCGGGATGTCGGCGATTCGCTGGTCCAGATCCTTCTCGAGACATCCCTTGATGACGGTGCGAATCGACGCGGGCGTGTCGGCGGGCAGCGCCGACCAGTCCGCGATTCCATCCCCCGCGAACGCAGGTTTGCCGGCGAGCATTTCGTACAGCACACAGCCCAAACCCCACACGTCGTCTCGCTTGTCGGTCTTCTTTCCCTCGGCCTGCCCGGCGGCCACAGCCATCGCCCGGGCCAACCCGACATCGAGCACTTTCACGCGGTCATGGGTCGTGAGGACGACGCCGGCCGGCTTCAGGTCCCCGTGGATGATCCCCTTGTCGTGCGCAACCTTCAGCGCGTCGCCAATCTGCCTGGCAATCGACAGGGCGCTGGCGAGGGCGAGGGGGCCGGCTTTCAGACGCTCGGCGAGCGTGTCGCCCTGGACGAACTCGAGGATGAGGAAGTGGGTTCCATCGGATTCGCTCAGGCCGTAGATCCCGGCAATGCGGGGATGATAGAGCGTCGTCAGAACCTGCACCTCGCCTCGGAAACGCTCGACCCGCTTGGGATCTTTAGCGAAATCCCCCGGCAGAGCCCTGATGGCCACCTCGCGGCCGAGCGTGAGGTCGCGCGCGCGATACACCTCGCCCATCGCGTCTTCGCCGATCAGCGAGAGGATCTTGTAGGCGCCGAGGCGGCTATCAAGCGCGAGGGGCATAGGGAAACGCTGCCTTTAGAAGATCAGCGCCAGTTGCTCGATTTTCGGTGGCTCACGCAGCATCGAGGCGAGCTTGGCCAGGTCGCCGCGCTCGGTCCTCCACGCCATGTAAGCCTGCTGGCTTTCAGGCCGATCCCATTCCTCATAGAGCGTGACCGTGCCCGTGGCCGGATCGCCGGCGGCGCGGATCAGCTTGGCGCCGGGGCGCGCGGCCGTGTCGGGGAGGGTCGCCTTCATCACACCGGCGAGCTCCTGATAGCGCCCCTCGGCCGCCTTAAAGGTGAACATGACGACGACGGACATTCGTTCCTCCAAACTTCGGCGTCGATCTCGGGAGTGCGAGGGTGCGAAGGTGCCGGAGGGCCCACTGATCAGAACTTGATGACGACGGCCACCGCCGCGCGCCCGAAGTCGAGCTTCTGTCCGGTGATCGGGACGAGCGCGGCGTCGAGGATGCTCGTGTCCTGGATCGTGTGGAAGTAGCGAAGGTCCCCGCGCAGGCCCAGGTGGCTGCTCACGAAGAACATCACGCCGCCGCCGACATTCCACCCGATGCTGTAGTCGTTGACTTCCGGCCCCGTGCCGCCCGAATCGATATGCGTCTTGATGAGCCCCACGCCGCCCAGGACGTAGGGGCGAACCGGCCCGATGTGCGGAATGATCATCACGTTGCTCATGACCGTCAGCACGTAGGAGGACTTGTTCGGAACGTCCCCGAAGAAGTTTTTCGCATAAGCGATTTCTTCTTCGAAGCCGAGGAAGTTGCCGAACGTGCCCAGTCCGACGCCGACGTTCCGCTTCTTGTCCTCGCAGTTGGTGGCTGTCGGACATCCGGTGTTCCCGCCGAAATCGAAGCCGATGAGCGGACTGATGAAGCCGTCGGCCCGCGCCTCGGTCAGGAATCCGAAGGTCAGCACGATGGTCAGGACAGCCGTCTTGAGAACGGCCCGTGCGCTTCGAGACATCACTTGACGGCCACCTGGATGGTGATCGGCTGTTCAGTTGCGGTCTCGACGACCGTTCCCGCTGCGAGCGTCACTTCTTCGCCGCGCGTGGCCAGCACGGTGGCCGTTCCGGCTCCGGCGCCCACCGCGGTGCCAATCGCCGCCCCCTTCTTGCCGCCCGCGAGCGCACCGATGAGCGCGCCGGCGCCGGCGCCGATCCCGACCTTCGTGGCGTCCTCGCTCTTGGTGGCCTCGGCCTCGCGCGTGATCCGCGCGGTCTGAATCGTGTGCGTGACGCCGCCCGTCGTCAATCGATCGAAGCCGAACGAGACGGTCGCCCGTCCCTTCACGCGCCCGGACTGCTGGGCATCGAAAACCGAGCCCACAACCTCGGCGCCGGCCGGCACGATGGTCTCGCCGCCAACGATGATCGGCTGCGCCAGCTTGGCGCGCACCACGTCTTCGATCTTGCTGTCCTTGGACGACACGGCCGTGTCGAGCGCCAGACTCAGTGTCGTCCCTGCCGGCACCTGCACCTGACGGACGCGCGGCTGGGGTTTTGCGGCCGCGACCGGGGCGGGACTCGCGGCTTTTGGCCGGCTCGCCGGCTCAGCCGCGGGCTTGTTGGCCGCGGCGGGCTGGGCCGCCGCACTGGCCGTTTGCTCGACTGCTGATGGGGGCTCGGTCGCACAGGCCGTGGTCAACGCCAACGCAGACACAACGTGAATCAGTGACTTCTTCATCGCTACTCCTCGTTTGATGGCGGTGGGGGTCTCCGCCAAGCCATTGGATAGTACCGCTTCGGAACAGCACGGCGGGCATGAATAACAAACCTGTAATGGCCACTGCGCCCGCCCTGCAGAAATCCCAGACAATCGGATGCTTTACGTCTGGCAGCGTTGACAAGGGAGCAAGGGGCACGCCGTCGAGGTTCGAGGGGTTCGAACATAGAATCGCGGACTGATGCCGACCGTCCTGGCCTGCCCGGTGTGCGACGCGCCGGTGACGATCGGCGCCACCGCGGCCGCCTGCCCGCATGGGCACAGCTTCGATCGCGCGCGCAGCGGCTACCTGAACCTCCTGCTGTCGCACCAGAAACAGTCGGCCGAGCCGGGCGACAGCCCGGCCATGCTGCGCAGCCGCCGCGTGTTTCTGCAGAGCGGCTTTTACGATCAGATGGCAGCGGCGGCGAACGCCGCGGTAGCCGACGTGGTGGCCGGCCGGCACGAGACTCACGTCGCTGATCTCGGCTGCGGCGAAGGGTTCTTCACCGCACGACTACAGAAGGCGCTCGCCTCGGCAGTGTCTCCAGGGTCGCCCACGCCCACCTGCTACGGCGTCGACATCTCGCGCCCGGGCATCCAGATGGCCGCCTCGTCTCATCGCGCGATCACCTGGATCGTGGCGAGCCTGCATCACAGTCCGTTCCTGCCGCAGTCTCTCGACGTGGCCCTCAGCATCTTCGCGTCAATCGACGCCGCCGATGCCCGCCGCATCGTCCGCGAGGATGGGGCGCTCGTGACGGTGACGCCGGGGCCCGATCACCTCGACGCCCTGCGCATCCTTATATACAGCTCGGTAACGCCCCATCCCCAGACGCCGCCGCTGATGGAAGGCGACACGCGATTTGTGCGGGCCGCCTCGACGCGCGTCCGCTACCCCATCGTCCTCGATTCGTCGGCGCAGATCAGGAACCTGCTGGCGATGACGCCCTACTACTGGAATATCAATCAGGCGACCAAGGCCCGGATTGAAGAGCTGCCGCGCCTCGAGCTGACCGTGGATGCGTATGTCAACGTGTTCCGGCCGCGGCGGGGCGGATCATGAGCGCGCGCCGACGCGCGCCGCGACGAGTTCGCGGATCGCGGCCGGGTCGCTCGCCGTCTTGCTGCCCACCGTCCCGTCCGGACGCACGACCACCGCGGCGGGAAGGCGAGGCACCTGGTAGGCCTCGAGCAGCCGCGTGTCGTCGGCGAGCAGCACGTCCTGCACGTCGTTGCCCATCAGCTTCATCTCGATTGACTGCGGCCGGCCGATCCCAACCACCGCAATCCTCAGCGCCGCCCGGTGGTCCCGCTGCCATCGTTCGATGTCGGGCCACAACCCGGCGCAGGCGGCACAGTTGGATCCGCCGAAGACGAGCAGGACCGGCGCGCCGTCTCTCGTCAACGTCTCGATCGACGCGTGGTCGCCGGCGAGCAGCGGCAGGTCGAAGGGCGGCGCGGGCGCGCCCACCGGCAGGCCGCGAGCGGCGTCACGCTGCCACTCGGGAACGGCCGGGGGTGCGGTCCGCGCACGAAAGCGCTCGGCGGGTCGCGCAAGTTTGACAAGGAGCGCGATCAGCGCCACGGCGCCGAACCAGGTCAACCGCTCGCTGGTCGGCGCCCCGGCCCATCGATCGACGACCGCGCCGGGCGTGGCGCCTGGTCCCATCACGAGCAGCAGCGTCGCACCCGACGCCAGCACGAGATTGCGCACCAGGGTCGAGGGCCCAATGGGCGTGGCGCTCACTTGACCGAAGCACCGGCAGTCGGGTGCGCGTCCTCTCGACAGATTGACGGCGACGGCGACCGTGAAGGCCGCGAGCAGGATCAGGCTGGACGCCGCGCCCCACCACGCGGACGCCGTCGGCACCAGGAGGCCGGCCGCGCC
>JBAUGX010000204.1:0-13967 GCA_049679965.1 Vicinamibacterales bacterium | reverse complement strand
CCGGCGGGTTGATCACGGCCGTGTCCCAGTGCTCGACGAGCTTGCCGTTCTTCACGCGGAACGCATCGAAGGTGTACGCCTCGTACCACCGGCCTTCAGTCACCGGATCCACCCGCCAGGTCCTGTGAATCGCAACCGTGATATCGCACTCCGTCAGCACGATGTCGAGCTGATTGTTCGGTCCCGGCGGCGTGGGGGCATTCGCGCGACCAGCACCGCCGCCCGCCCCGCGGCCAGCTCCGCCGGGGCCTCCTGCACGCGGGGCAAACGCCGCCTTGAACTCTTCGAAGTCGCTCACCTTGTTTTCCTCAGCTCGCTTCTTGAAGGCCGGATTGTGCTGCTTGTACGTCGGATCGGCGATGCTCAGCCGATCAACACTCGGGTCAAAGAACTGAAGCGCGACTTTCCGTCCTTCCGCAATCTGGGCCGGTGTCAATGAGCAGGGCTGCGTTGGGTTCCCGATGGCCGGCAAACCCGGCGCCGCCGGCTGCTGCGCCAGTGCCGCGGCGCTCGCGACAACCGCAGCCGCAACGGCGATCAACGATGTCTTCCTGATGTCCATGTTTCTCTCCTCAAAAGTGTGTCGATCCGTCCTCGAGCCGAGGGCGTATGAGCATACACCGTCTGGCACGTCGGCCTAAAGGGGACGCCGCCCTTACCATAGGTTTGAGACAAATACAGACTAACTCGCGAGCGGCGGGACGGCGCTGTCGGCCATCGGCACGGCAAACGACGTGTCGCCGTTGGGGGCCTCGACCAGGCGCCACGCCTCGGTGTGCTCGAGGACCTTGGCGGCAAACTCCGTATGCAGCGCGTGACCGCCCCTGTGGGCCACCAGATGGCCAATAACCGGGTGACCAATCAGGGCGAGATCCCCGACCGCGTCGAGGATCTTGTGGCGGACGAACTCGTCTTCGAACCGGAGTGCGCCGTTGAGGACGCCCGTGTCGCCGAGCACGACCGCGTTCTCGAGCGAGCCGCCAAGCGCGAGGCCCTTTTGCCGGTTGGTTTCGACGTCCTTGAGAAAGGTGAACGTCCGCGCCGGCGCCACCTCTTCGACGAACGCTTTTCGAGTCATCCGCAGCGTCCGCAGCTGGTGATGCAGCAGTGGATGGTCATAGCTGATGCTGTAGGTCACCTTGAAGTGTTCCGACGGGTAGAGTGCGATGCTCTTGTCGTCGCGCGTGATGGCGATTGGACTGAGGACCTTCAGGTACTTGCGTGACGCCGACAGCTTCCGGACGCCGGCTTCCTCAACCAGATACACGAACGGCGAGGCGCTGCCGTCCATGATCGGCACTTCCGGCGAGTTGAGCTCGACGATGACATTGTCGATCCCGATGCTGACCAGAGCCGCCAGCAAGTGCTCGACGGTTTCGACCGAGACCTCGTTGCGAGCAAGCCCAGTGGCAAGCCGAACGCCCAGCAGGTGGTGGACGGTCGCGGGAACCTCGTGATTGCCGAGGTCGGTCCTACGAAAGCGGATGCCGAAGTCGGCGGGCGCGGGTCTGAGCGTGAGGTTGACCTTGTGGCCCGAGTGCAGTCCGACACCGACGCAGGAGATCGGACGGCAAATTGTGCGCTGTGCGTTCATGGGCGTCTTGGACCCTGCAGGTGCCGTGCGCGCACGGCTGCAGCAAGGACGATGCCTCGAGGCCAGGATTGCGTGCCTTCCGGCTCGGGCGTTAGTTTAGACAGGACTCTCGCCATGAAAGCCACGGAATGACCTGCCACCGGAAGCCGCTTTGTGGTGCTGCCACCACAGATCGCACTGCTCAGTTCGTGGTCATGCTACCACAACGATTCAGGACGCCGCCTGGCGACTTTCGCCGCTCTTCGCGGCAAACAGCAGCGGCTCCAAAAAACCGGCCGTCGCCGACTGCCGGTTGCGCGCCACCTCTTCGGGCGTTCCTTCGGCCACAATCCACCCGCCGCCCGCGCCGCCTTCCGGACCGAGATCAATCACGTAATCGGCGGACTTTATCACGTCGAGATTGTGCTCGATGACGACGATTGTGTTGCCCTGATCGACGAGCCTGGTCAGGACATCGAGCAGTTTTCGCGTGTCTTCGAAGTGAAGGCCGGTCGTCGGTTCGTCAAGAATGTAAAGAGTGCGACCCGTCCCCCGCTTCGACAGCTCTTTCGCCAACTTGACCCGCTGCGCCTCCCCCCCGGACAGCGTCGTCGCCGACTGCCCGAGCGCGACGTAGCCGAGGCCCACCTCCTGCAACGTCCGGAGCTTGTTGGCGATCGTGGGAATGTTCTCGAGCAGCGGTACCGCCTGATCGACGGTGAGATCCAGCACGTCCGCGATCGACTTGCCGCGATACGTAATCTCCAGCGTCTCACGATTGTATCGGCGGCCCTTGCAGTGCTCGCAGGTGACGTACACGTTCGGCAGAAAGTGCATCTCGATCGCCATCACGCCGTCGCCCTGGCACGCTTCGCACCGGCCGCCCTTGACGTTGAACGAGAACCGGCCCGGCCTGAAGCCGCGCGCGTTCGCCTCGGGCATCATCGCGAACAGGTCGCGGATGAAGGTGAACAACCCGGTATACGTGGCGGGATTCGACCGCGGCGTTCGGCCGATGGGCGACTGGTCGATCTCGATGACCTTATCGAGGAGATCGATGCCGTCGATCCGGTCGTGGGCGCCAGGCTCGTCGACCGCCCGATACAGCGTGCGCGCGAGAGACTTGTAGAGGATGTCGTTGACGAGTGTCGACTTGCCAGAGCCGCTGACGCCAGTCACCGTCGTGAACACCCCGACAGGAATCCTGACGTCGATGTTCTTGAGGTTGTTCGCGCGGGCGCCTCGGATCATCAGGTCGCCTTTGAGCGAGGACCGTCGGCTCTTCGGCGTCGGAATCGAGCGCGCCCCGGTCAGGTAGGCGCCGGTGAGGGAAGCGGAGCCGAACCCCTTTTCCGCGCCCTCCTCAGCCGAAGAGAGGTACTGTGTCTGTTCGAGCGCCGCCGGCGTGCCCTGAAAGATGACGTGGCCGCCGAGATCGCCCGCTCCCGGCCCCAGATCGATCACATAGTCGGCAGTCCGAATCGTCTCTTCATCGTGCTCGACGACGATGACCGTATTCCCGAGGTCGCGAAGGCGCGTGAGCGTGGCGAGCAGCTTGCGATTGTCTCGCTGATGCAGACCAATCGACGGCTCGTCGAGCACGTACAGGACGCCAGTGAGATTGGCGCCGATCTGGGTCGCGAGCCGGATCCGTTGGCCTTCGCCGCCCGACAGACTGGCGGCGCTCCGGCCGAGCGTGAGGTAGCCGACGCCGACGTCGCTCAGAAATCGCAGGCGCTCCTGAATCTCGCGGAGAATCCGATCGGCGATGATGCCTTCGCGATCGGTGAGCATCAAGCTGTCGAACACCGTCACGGCCTCGGCAATCGGCAGGTCGACGTAGTCGGCAATGGTGCGCCCCTTGACCCTGACGGCCAGGCTTTGCTGTTTGAGCCGTTGGCCGCCACACGCCTGGCACGACCGGAGCGAGCGGTACGGCTCGAGCTCCTCCTGTTCGGCCCGGCTGGCGTCCTCGAACCGTCGCCGCAGATTCGGCACCAGGCCCTCGAACTTGGTGGCCGCGCCGCGATGAGCCCCCGCGCCGAACCACACGATATCGCGATGCTTCCTGGGCAGGCGGGCAAAGGGGATGGTGAGGTCGACACCGAACTCGCGCGTCAGCCCGTGCAGGGCCTCGCGCACCAGCTTGGCGTCGCCGCGCGCCCACGGCGCGATGGCGCCTTCCAGCAGGGACTTCGACTCGTCTGGCACAATCCGCTGCGGATCGAAGTCGACCGTCGCGCCGAGACCCTGACATTCCGGACAGGCGCCGTGCGGCGAGTTGAACGAGAAGGCCCGCGGTGTCATCTCCGGCATGCTCAGCCCGCAGTCGACGCAGGCGAGCCGGCGGGAAAACAGCCGATCGCCCGCGTCGTACGTGTTGATGACGACGATGTCGTCGGCGAGCCCCAGCGCCGTGTCCACCGACTCGGTGAGCCGCCGCTCGATCCCGCCTCGCACGATCAGCCGATCGACCACGACCTCGATCGTGTGATTGCGGCGGCGATCGAGTTTCAGGTCGTCCTCCAGCGCCCGGAACTGCCCGTCGATGCGGGCCTTGGTGAACCCCCGTCCTCGGAGACTGGCGATCTCTTTCTTGAACTCGCCTTTCCGGCCGCGGACAATCGGCGCCAGCACGTTGATGCGCTCGTCCTTCGGGTAGAGCATCACCATGTCGACAATCCGCTCGAGCGACTGGCTGGTGATCTCCTTGCCGCAGTTCGGACAATGCGGCACGCCGATGCTGGCGAAGAGCAGCCGCACGTAGTCGTAGATCTCGGTGACCGTGCCGACCGTCGAGCGGGGATTGGACCCTGTGGTCTTCTGCTCGATGGAAATGGCGGGAGACAGGCCCTCGATGAGATCGACGTCCGGCTTCTCCATCTGCTCGAGAAACTGGCGCGCGTACGCCGACAGCGACTCCACGTACCGCCGCTGCCCTTCGGCGTAGATGGTGTCGAAGGCGAGCGACGACTTGCCCGAGCCCGACAGACCGGTGATTACGACCAGCTTGTGGCGCGGGATGTCGACATCGATGTTCTTGAGGTTGTGGACGCGGGCGCCGCGCACGGCGATCCAGTCGTGGGCCATGGGAATAGCTTAGACGTACTCAGCGTCGAAACACCATCTGCAAAACCAACCAGATCGCGACCACCTCCACGAAAAAAGGCGGCGGTCTCTCGACCGCCGCCCTGGAGAACCGACGACGAAGCGAGCGCTCTACTTGAGGTGCTTGCTCACGAGCTTCGTCATCTCGAACATGTTCACGAGCGGTTTCCCGAACACCGGCCGCAGCGCATCGTCGGCGTGAATCATCCGCTTGTTCTTCTTGTCCTGCAGCCCGTTCTTCTTGATGTAGGCCCACAGTTTCTTGGTGACCTCGGTCCGCGGGATCGGCTTGGTTCCGATCACCTCGCCCAGCGCCGCGCTGATGTTCATCGGCTTCATGAACGCCGCGCTTGGTTTTCGTGCTGACTTCTTCTTTGTCGCCATGTCGTCTCCTTGGCAGATCCAGCCGGTGTCGCCGGCCTCGAGGGTCCGCCTGAAGGCGGACGCTACAGTTGAGCAAAAGGGTCCGCGTGCTGCGAACGCCACGATGAAGAAACTGTGCGGCCCTAGGGTACCACGAAGCCGCCGCGCCGCAGCCGCTATTGCAGCAGGCTCCGCAGCATCCAGGCCGTCTTCTCGTGGACCTGCATCCGCTGCGTCAGCAGGTCCAGCGTCACCTGATCGCCAGCCCGCTCGGCGGCCGGGAAGATCTTGCGGGCCGTCCGCACCACGGCCTCCTGGCCGGCCACCAGCTGCTGGATCATCTCCTCGGCCGACGGAACGCCCGTTTCCTCGGGAATCGACGTCAATTTCAGGAACTGCGCGTAGCTGCCGGGCGCCTCGTGGCCAAGCGCCCGGATGCGCTCGGCGACCAGATCGACCGCCAGCGCCAGCTCCGTGTACTGCTGCTCGAACATCACATGCAGCGTCTGGAACATCGGCCCCGTGACATTCCAGTGGAAATTGTGGGTCTTGAGATACAAGGTGTAAGTGTCCGCCAGCAGACGCGACAGCCCGTCGGCGTTCGCCTTGCGGTGCACCGCCTTGATGCCGATCTCGACCGCCGGACCGCCCTCGATATGCTGATCGGAATTTCGCACGTTGGCCACCTGGCCTCCTCCGGCAGATTCTACACGCGGCGGCCTAGCGCTGCACCAGGTTCTCGATGAAGAATTCCATCATCCGGTCGGTGTTGACCGCGGTGTGTTCGCGGTCAGGACCCACCTGCAGATCGAAGCTCTTGCCCGCGGCCTGCAGCGCCTGGATGAGCTGCAGCGTATTCGAGGGATGGACGTTGTTGTCGGCCGTGCCGAAGTACAGGAGCAACCGGCCCTTCAGGTTCTTCACATACGTCATGGCGCTCGCGGCGTCGTAACCCGCCGCGTTCTCCTGCGGGATCCACATGTAGCGCTCGGTGTAGATCGTGTCGTAGTTGCGCCAGTCGGTCACCGGCGATGCCACCGACGCCGCCTGGAACAGATCGGGGTGGCGCACCAGTTCCATCAACGCCGCGTAGCCTCCGTACGAGGTGCCGAAGATGCCGACGCGCGTCCGGTCGACGTACGGCCGGCGCGCCAGCGCCTTCACGCCTTCCGCCATGTCGTCGATCTCGACCTGCCCGAGCTTTAGATACATCGAGTCGAGCGCGCGCTTCCCCATCCCGGGCGCCGCGCGCGAGTCGAGGCTCACCATGAGAAACCCGTACTCGGCGAGCGTGCTCGGCGTCACGAAGGTTTCGCGCGCCGTATTGCTGGCGAACTCCGGCCCCGCGTACACGCTCACGAGCACGGGATACTTCTTGTTCGGATCGAAGGTCGACGGAAACTGGATGAGTCCACGCAGCGGCGTCCGGCCGTCGGCGGCCATGTAGGTAAACATTTCCGCCTTCTTCAGGCCGAGCGTGTCGAAGTTCGTCAGATCGCTCTTCGCAAGTTCGGCCACCGGAGTGCCCGTCGCCGCATCGACCAGGCGCGTCGCCGGCGGCACGTTGTGCGACTGGTAGACGTCGACGAAGTATTTGTTGTCGGGCGAGATGCCGCAGGGCCCGGGCACCAGCTGCTGCTCGGGCCGCGCACCGGCGGAGGTGAGGCAGTTGCCGACAATGTGATGAAAGGCGGGATCGGTCAGGCGCCTGTCTCCGCCGCCGGAAAGATCGACGCGGTGGAGCTGCATCTTGAGGATGTTGTCGCCATCGCGCGCCGTGTAAAAGAGGACGCCCGCCCGCTCGTCGAGCTTGATGAGCGAGCCCGCCTCGAACGTCGTGTGCCTCGTCAGCGGCGCGATGAGCCGGCCTGACAGATCGTACAGATAGAAGTTGTTCCAGCCGTTCCTGTGCGATTCCCAGATGAAGCGCCGGCCGTCGCCGAGGAACACCATCCGCGGCAGCTCGTTGAGCCAGCCCGTGGGCCATTCCTCCCGCAGCACGACACGGCACGCGCCGGTGGACGGATTGGCGGCAACCACCTCCATGACGTTCTGCCGGCGGTTCGTTCGGAAAAACAGCAGCTCGCTGCCGTCGGCCGACCAGGCGACGTGATAGACGTAGTGCCCGACGACCTCGTTGTCGAAGGGTTTTCCATCACGTACGTCGACTCTCACCGACTGCCTGGTCGAGAGGTCGTACACGAAGACGTCAACCAGCGGATTGGACACGCCCGCCTTCGGGTACGCCTCCGTGTCGAGCCTCGTCTGCAGATCGGTCTGATCGAGGGCGAGGTAGTAGTCGGGAACTTTCGACTCGTCGAATCGGTAGTACGCCAGCTTCCGGCCATCCGGCGACCACCACATGGCCGTCCGCTGGTCGAGCTCTTCGCCGTATACCCAGCTGGCCGTCCCGTACTTGATACGGCCCTCGACCGATCCGTCGGTCGTCACGGCCAGCTCGTTGCTGCCGTCGGCGGCACTCAGCCACAGATTGCGATTCCGGTAGAACGCCTTCAGCGCTCCGTCCGGCGAGACTGCCCCTTCGAACTGCCGGCCGCGGTCAGGTTGCCCGATCCCTCCGGCGGCCGCACCGCGGCCACCGCGCCCAGCCGCCGCGCCCCTCGCCTCTGCGCCCGTCACCTCCGCTTCGCGCCTGGTGGCCACGTCGAACCGATACCGCCTGCCGTCTTTCGCGTACTCGAACGCCCGGCCATCCTCGGCCCAGATCACCGCCAGCGCACCCGACCGGACGGCTGACGGAATCTGCCCAGCCATCCGCTGGTACTGGTCGTACCCAGGCATCGTCCTCAGACGGTCCTGCGTGAAGACGACCGACTGCGCCAACGCTAGGGCCGCGACCACGGCGACGGCGCTCATTCGCAAGATTCGGGTTCTCATGGTTGGCAGGCCCATTTTAGCCGGCTGTCGCGCGATGCCCCACCGTGATCTCCGGCGCCTGCCGGAGCGTCTGATACACGACGCAGTACCGCTCGGTCAGGCGCACGAGCTTGGTGAGCTGCTCTTCTGTCGCATCGGTCTCCAAATCGAAATGGAGCCGGATGGCCCGAAACCCGACGGGCGTCTCCTTGTCGACGCCGAGCGTGCCGCGAAAATCCAGATCGCCTTCGGTGCGGACCGTCCCGCTGCGGATCGCGATGCCGAGCGCGGTCGCCACCGCGTTCAGCGTCACGCCGGCACACCCCGCCAGCGCCTCGAGGAGCATGTCACCCGAGCACACTTTCGAGCCGTCGCCGCCGGCGGCCGGATGCAGCCCCGCCTCGACGCGCCCATGGCCCGTGTCCACGTCGCAGGTGATCCCTTCGCCGAGCCGGCCTTTCGCTCTCAGTGTGACGAGCGCCGCCTCCGGCCGCTCGCGGTATCGATCCTTCACTGGCGCCTGCAGTGCCCTCAGTTCTTCGGCCTTCATCAGGCCCTCCTTTTTGCGGCGCCCGACGCGCGGTCGCCGGTCGGGATTTCATCCCAGATCCGCACGTGGTGCGCTTCCTTGAGCAGCAGCGATCCCACGACGAAGGTCGCCGCCGCGACGCCTATCGGGTAATACAAGCCAGCGTAGATATTGCCGGTCTGCGCCACGACCGACAGGCCGATGAGCGGGAGCAGCCCTCCGAACACACCGTTGCCGATGTGATACGGCAGCGACAGCGCCGTGTATCTGATCTTCGCCGGGAATGCCTCGACCAGGTACGCCGCAATCGGGCCGTAGACCATCGTCACCAAGAGGACCTGGACGAAGACCAGCAGGACCAGCTGCCAGGCGATCGGACTGCCGAGCAAGTCGCCGACGCTCGTGTACGAGAGCACCTGCAGAGCGGGCCGCAAGGCGCCGTCCACGATCGCCTGCGGCGTCAGACTGATGGCCCCGGTCACCGGGTTTCGCTGCGAGATGGCGGTCACCACCTCAGAGCCCGCGACGGCCTGCATCGCCCTGTAGATGGGCAGATACAGCAGGGCCGCGGCGAGGCAGCCGGACATCATGATCCACTTGCGTCCGATCCAGTCCGAGAGCGCGCCGAAGACCACGAAGAAGGGCATGCCGAAGAGAAGCGCCGTGGCGACGATGTAGTTGGCCGACGTGGTGTGGACGTTGAGGATCGTCTGCAGGTAGAAGAGTGCGTAGAACTGCCCCGTGTACCACACGACGCCCTGTCCGGCCGTCGCGCCGAAGAGCGAGACGAGCACGCGCTTGAGATTCCGCCGCTCCGTGAATGCCTCTTTGAGCGGCGCGGCCG
Source organism: Vicinamibacterales bacterium (assembly GCA_049679965.1). Taxonomy (GTDB): domain Bacteria; phylum Acidobacteriota; class Vicinamibacteria; order Vicinamibacterales; family CAVVIG01; genus 2-12-FULL-65-11. The sequence continues at coordinate 4,673 of JBAUGX010000204.1, read as the reverse complement.
ACGTCATCCCGGCGCCCTTGATGTGCGCGAAGATCGGCGATTCCTTCATCCGCAGCCGGATGTAGAGCGAGACGCCGACGAGAAGGATGGAAATAAGGAAGGGAATCCGCCAGCCCCAGGCCCGGAACGCCGCCTGGTCCATCGCGTTCTGGACGACAAGAATAACGACCAGAGAGACGAACAGCCCGAGCGTCGCCGTCACCTGGATGAAGCTCGTGTAATAGCCCCGCCTGGCGTCGGGCACGTGCTCCGCCACGTACACAGCCGCGCCGCCGTATTCGCCGCCAAGCGCCAGCCCCTGCAGGATGCGAATCACCAGCAGCGCGAAGGGGGCCGCAAGGCCGATGGTGGCGTAGGTCGGCAGGACGCCGATGAGGGCGGTGGCGCCCCCCATGATGACGAGCGTCACGAGAAACGCATACTTGCGCCCGACCAGGTCGCCGATGCGTCCGAAGAAGAGCGCGCCGAAGGGACGAACGACGAAGCCCACGGCGAAGGTGGAGAGGTACGCGATGAGCGCGAGCGTGTCGTTGCCGCTTGGGTAAAACAGTGGCGAGATGACCGTGGCCAGGCTGCCGAAGATGTAGAAGTCGTACCACTCGATCATCGTGCCGACGGCCGACGCGGCAATCACCTGCGGGATCTGGTAGTCGCCAGGCAGCGCCCGGGCGTGGCCCGAATGCGCCTTAGCGCGCGACATGCGAACCACTGACCGCGCGCACGCTCTCCGCAAGGCGCCGGATCCCCTCGTCTATCTCCGCCGGCGAGAGGGCGCAGAACGGCAGACGGAGAAACCGCTCGCCGCCACCCTCCGGGAAGAAGGCCAAGCCGTCGGCGAGGTTGAGGCTGCGGGTGGCGGCCTCCTTGCGCACCGCGCTCGTGGAGGCCCCTTCTGGCAGCGTGACCGACAGAAAGAACCCGCCATCGGGTCGCGTCGCCACGGCATCGGGCATGTGCTTGTCGAGTCCCGCGAGGCACGCGTCGAGACGCGGCGCGTACAGCTTCTTCAGGCGTTCGATCTGCGGCGGCAGCAGCCCACGGCGACACCATTCGTGTGTGATGCCCTGCGCAACGTAGCCTGGAGAAATGTAGGTGTCCTCGGCCATCTTCGCGATGCCGGCGATGACGTCGGGCCTGCCGATCATGAATCCGGTGCGCACGCCGGGGGCGATGAGCTTGGTGAACGAGCTCATGTGCAGCGTGCGCTCGGGCGACAGCTCGTAGAGCGTCGGCTCTTCGCGGCCGCGATAGCGCAGCAACCGGTAGGGCGCGTCCTCGACGAGCAGGAATCCGTACTGTTCGGCGAGTCCGACAATCTGCCGGCGCTTCGCCCCCGAGCAGGTCGCCCCAGCGGGGTTCTGGAAGTCGGGAATGAGGTAGCAGAACTTCGGCACGTGCTTCTTGAGCGCGCGCTCGAACGCGTCGATGTTCGGACCGTCCGCTTCGATCGGAATGCCGACCACTTTCGCGCCATGACGCCGCAGCAGCGTGATCGTGCGGTCGTAGGTCGGCGCTTCGGTGAACACGATGTCGCCGGCCTGCAACACGTGCAGGCAGAGAAACTCGATGATCTGGAGCGACCCGTTGCTCGTGAGCACGCGGTCGACGCTCACCCGCTGCCACTCGGCCAGCCACTCGCGCAGCGGCTGGAACCCGAGCGCGGGGCCGTACTGCATCATCGCCACGCCTCGCGCCTTGAGGGCCGCAGTCGCCGCGTCAATCACTTCGTCTATCGGATAGGACTCGTTGGCGGGAACCCCGCGCGTGAAGTTGATGGTGTCCACCGGGGGATCCTACCATCGACGCCCGGCGGTCGCCGCACGCGCTACAATCCGCAGCGTGCCCTCAGCGCAGACGACGTGGATGTGATCGCGACGTGGGCGAACGAAGCCAGCGGAGACGAGCCGGGCACCCCGTTCAGCGATCCGAACCCTGCCGAGAGGTGACAGCCTCGTGAGACGCGTCCAGGTCATCGGTCAGCCGGGCAGCGTCGGGCTGGCGCGCGATCTGGGGTTCATGGCGAAGGCGCTCAGTGACTGCGCCTGCCAGGTCGTCGCCACCGCCGTTGCTCCCGACGAACCGCATGGACATTCGTCCACGTTGGAGCAGGTGGGCGCCGGGCTGCGCGCCGTGTTGACACTTGGGCGTGATCAAGCGGCTGCCGGTGCGCAGCCCTTCGACCTCAACGTCATGCTCGAACACCTGTGGCCGCGGTTCTTCACACAGGCCCGCCTGAATGTCGCCGTACCCAACCCCGAGTGGTTCGATCGGCGCGACGTACGTGCGCTTGGTGCCGTCGATCACGTATGGGCCAAGACGGCCAACACCAAACGTATCTTCGAGCGGCGCGGAAAGCGTGCCACGGAGATTGGATTCGATAGCGAGGACCGGCACGATCCAGGAGTTGCGCGCGAGCGGATCTTCTTCCACCTGGCCGGCAACAGCCCGATGAAGGGCACCGCGCGCCTCGTGCGACTCTGGCGCCAGCATCCCTCCTGGCCCACGCTCATCGTGGTCCAGCACCTGGCCGACGGGAGCCCCAGCCCGCCGTCTTCCGGGAATGTCGAGGTGATTTCGTCCTATGTCCCCGAGGACGATCTGAAGCGCCTGCAGAATCGCTGCGCCTTTCATCTCTGTCCGTCGGAGACCGAAGGGTGGGGGCATTACCTGGTCGAGGCCATGAGCGTTGGTGCCACGACGATCACGGTTGACGCACCGCCGATGAACGAGCTCGTCACCAGCGAGCGCGGCATCCTCGTGGCCCACGACCGCACGCTGCGGCAGAGGCTGGCCGAGCGATATCTGTTCGACGAGGAGGCGCTGGCGGTCGGCGTCGAGCAGGCGATTGCCATGCGGCCAGGCGAACTGGCAGCGCGTGGAGCGGCGGCGCGGCAGTGGTTCCTGCAGAACAAGGCGGGATTTGCCGGACGCGTCGCGCGCGCCCTGGCCTCGATGGATGCGTCGCCTGCTGCGTGATACGGCTAGATCCCGCCCGCGCCGGAGGGTCCCGCGCTCTCCGGAAAACGCTCGGAGAGACAGCGCGGACAAATGCCGTGGGAGAACTCGACGGGTGCGTGGCTGCGAACGTAGGCCTCGACCTCTCTCCAGTAATCACGGTCGTCACGGACGCGTTTGCAGTAGGCGCAGATTGGCAGGAGCCCGCTGAGCGTGCGAACGCGCCCGAGGGCTGCTGCAAGTGCGGCCGACGATCGGCGCAGTTCGAGTTGGCCAACGACCAGGCGTGAGAGGACCGTGAGCGACTCGACCTGGGCGGGGGTCAGGGTCCGAGGGGCTGAGTCAATCACGCACAGTGTGCCAAGGCTGTGACCGGTCGCGGTGACGAGGGGAGCGCCGGCGTAGAAGCGGATACGCGGCTCGCCGGTGACCAGCGGATTGGCCGCGAACCGCGGATCGGTCCTGGCGTCGGGGACAATCAGGACCGTCGTATCGAGGATCGCGTGTGCGCAGAATGCGTATTCGCGGGGGGTCGAAGCGGACCGCGACTCCTACGCGGGCCTTGAACCACTGGCGTTGATCATCCAGCAGGGTGATCAACGCCAGTGGGAGTCCCGCAGATGACCGACGCGAGATGGACGAGGTCGTCGTAGGCCTGCTCAGGCGCCGAGTCGAGAATCTCGTACTCGTGAAGGATGGACAGCCGTTCGTCTTCGTGGAGCGGGCGTGGATAGTCGGTCATGTCGGATCCATGTGACGTGCCGGTGGCTTGACGGAAGCGAGCCCCGAGTGTACGCCGAACGTCCACTTCCTAATGCGAGAGTCTCTGCACGAATGGATCAGCAGACAGTGTCGAATCCAGGTCGACGGTCTAGCGAGCGGCGCTCAGCCGCGGCGTTTCCCCCGTGCAGACGACGCCGTCGGCTGCAGCGCCGCCTTGTTAGACCGTTTTCCATGAAGGGCCGCCGCCACCGCCTCCGGGTCCTTGGCTGCCACCCGTAGCAGAGCCAGCGCCGGGCCATCCGGTGTGCGTCGACCCTGCTCCCAATTGCGAAGGGTCGACACACTCACCCCGATCATGAGCGCGAACTCGGACTGGGAGGCCCCCAGTTTCGCCCGGACCGTCTTGACGTCTGTCGGCCGGAATTCCCGCGTGCGCGAAGGCTTCAAGACGCCGCGGCGAATTCGACCGGCTTGCCGAATGCTGGTCACCAACTCCTGAAAGGCCGTCTCTTTCATTTGAACTCTTCCCGAACGAGTTGACCGAGCCCCCGCGCCTGCGCCCGGGTCAGATCGCCCTGCTCGTTCTTGGCGTACACATACAGCATGTAAAAAGCCCGTTCGACCGGTGCCCAGTAATAGATGATACGAAGGCCTCCGCGCTTGCCCGCCCCGGGCCTGGCCCAGCGCACCTTCCGCAGACCACCGGTGCCGGGAATGACCGGCCCCTGTTCCGGTCGCAACATCAGAGCGACTTGCAGATTCCGGTACTCGTCGTCACCGATCAGCCGGGTGAGCACCCTCGTGAAGATCGGCGTTTCGACGAAGCGCACAGGCCACTATACGCCATTGGCTTATAAGTGGCTAGTGTGGGTTTTGGGTCGATCTGGGATCTGACGGCCTAGACAGTATGGCTGTCAGATCGTAAATCGAGAGACCTGCCTCACGTTGTTATCGTGGATTACGCGAATCCGGCGAAGGCGTCGCGCAGAGCCACA
>JBAUGX010000203.1:0-3472 GCA_049679965.1 Vicinamibacterales bacterium | reverse complement strand
GGGCCGGCTACGCGCTGGCGGCTACAGTTGCCGCCTCAGTCTCGGCGTAAGCCTGCAGGATCAGGTCGCGGACGCGCTCCTGAGAGGCCGCATCGGCGGTCGGCCGCAGCAGCGCAAAACTCCTGCGCTCGCCGTTGACGCTGTACTGCCGTGCGGGGAACGTCACGTTCCTGCCGCCGCCGGTGCGCCGCTCCCAAACCGCAAAGCCAATCAGCTTGAGGCCGGCGAGAACGCCGTCCCCGAAGTGAAGCTCAGCGTCCGCCAGCTTTCCGGGAGGATTGCCCTTGTCGTTGGCGATGATCTTGACGGTCAGGTTCGCGGTGGTCGTGTGGGTCTTTGCCATGATTCTTTCCTCCAGTGGAACCGTGATGTGGTGGTTCCTTCGCGACCTGAGGAACCCCATCAGCACGGGGGCTGGAGGATGGGAGGCCAAGGCGGATCGGCGAAGCCGCGGGCCGATGGCGCGGGCGTGACAGGCCGCTCTGTTGCCTGGCGCGAGCGCGGAGCGCGCACCGTGCCGGTACGTGGCTGGTCGCATCCTGCGACGCCGAGACGCCTTGGCCGACTCGCAAGCGAAGACCTCCGACCACCTGATGCCAGACCGACGATCGTCAACGACCGGCAATCCTCCGCTGGAACCTCGTGGAAAGAGCTTCGCCTCGACATCGGCATCCGGCCATGAGGATCGGTCGCGGTGGTGCAGCGGCGGCGCGGCACGAGAACCGCCACGCAGGCAGTTTGCGGACGGCGGGCCCATTTGGTACAAGCCGTAGGCCGATTTGCCGAACCGCGAGGAGAATCTGATGCCACGAACGCCGAGTAAGGGTCTCTAACTTTCGAGAAGCTGCGCGAGCTCGCCCGCGCGGGCGCCGAAGATGCGCTCAAACGCCTGCGGGCTGAGATCGGCGCCATCGAACGGACGTTCCCAGAACTGGCCACTGGGGACCAGCGCCGCGCGGCGGTCAAGGAAGTGAAGGCCAGCACGCGACGGATGTCGGCTGCCGCCAGGAAGACTGTCTCGCAGCGGATGAAGAAGTATTGGGCGGAGCGACGCACGGCGAAGGCTTAAGGGGCAGGGGTGCCCGGCGACAACAGAAGTCGCCTATAGGCAACTACCTTCTTTGAAACTGTAGTAGCGACCATCGCCGACGATGATGTGATCGAGCACCTCGACGCCGATCAACTTGCCGGCGTCCACTAAGCGACGGGTCAGATGGTGATCGTCAGGACTGGGCGTCGGATCGCCACTCGGGTGATTGTGCGTGAGGATGATCGAGGCGGCGTTCGACAGAAGCGCTGCCTTAAAGACCTCGCGCGGGTGGACCAGCGTGGCGTCGAGCGTGCCGCGGCTCACCTCGTGATAAGCGATCACGCGGTGCTTCGTGGAGAGGCACAGGATCGCGAATACCTCGCCCGGCTCGTCCTGTAGCAGCGCCACAAGCGCAGCGGCCGATGCGGCGGGAGTACTGAGGGTACGTCCGATGATGACCGGCTGACCCGTGGCGTCGGCCTTGACCGAATATCGAATCGTCAGCTCGCGTAACGTGATGGTGTCCGTCTGCATTGGCGTGTCCTCCATGTGCGCTGGTTGCGGTTCCTTCGCGACTGAGGAACCGCGGCCCGGCGCACGGGACACGAGCCGAAACGAGGCCTGGCCGAGACGGTGGCGGATTGCAGTGGCCGTGACACGCGCGCGTGGCGCGGCCGGCTGTGCCGGTTGACCACTGCATGACACCGTCGTCCTTCGGCGGCCGGGCCGCGTCGAGGGTGAGGGACGGACACCTCGCGATCACGGATGCAAGCATCGAGGCACGCGGCAGGCTGCGGTCAATCAACCTTGGTCGACAAAGCGGTGTGCTTGGGCACTTGCTATGGGTGGCCATGCGAGCGTCGTAGCGCTAGCAGCGGAACGCGAGGGTGGCCAAACGCGGAACGTACCGCTGAACACGCGCCCCCAATGCCGGAGCACTTGAGGCAAAGCGCCTCTGAAGCGAACACGTCCTCGGGCGCCGCCCACGGCTTGCGGCATCGAAGAACCGCCGGAGCGCCCCGACGGCGCCCCGGCGGCTGCGGGTCGGTCACGCCGCCTGTTCGTACTCCGCGTAGGCGGTGAGGATCAGGTCGCGCACTCTGTCCTGTGCGTTCGTGTCGGCGACGGGCCGAAGCAGCGCGAAGCTGCGGCGCTCGCCGTTCACCGAGTACTGGCGAGCCGGGAATGTGACGTTGCGGCCGGCGCCGGTGCGCCGCTCCCAGATCGCGAAGCCGATCAGCTTCAGGCCGGCGAAGACGCCGTCAACGAAGTGGATCTCGGCGTCGGCCAGCTTTCCCGGAGGGTTGCCCTTGTCGTTGGGCGTGATCTTGACGGTGACGTTCTGTGTGGCGACTACGGATGCGTTCGGACTCATGATGTTCTCCTCGGAACCGCGTGTCGGTGGGTTCCTTCGTGCCCAGAGGAACCCCAACACGTGGTGAAGGAGAACGGAGCGTCGGGCGTCGTCGACGAGCTGCGACACCTATGGCGCCGGTGTGACAGCCGCAGTTTGCTGGCACAGCCGCCTGTGCGGCTCCCGGTGCCGTGGCGTAGCGTCCGCACTGACGGCGGCGACGACGCGCGACGCGACATCCAACGAACGCAGGGGACGTCCTGCAGCACAGCGGGTGAACATCCTGACGACTCCAACTCGGAGGCTGGCGACGTGACGTGAGTTCGAGACGGTGATCTCGATCGTAATGAAGCGACGTGCATCGGCGCGGGACTGCCGGCCGTAACCAGTCAGAGGCTCGTGCTGAACTCGACGACGCGCGCCCATGCTTCGGCCACGAGTAGCAGGGACCATGGACCGTCGCTGTAGCGCTTCAACTTCCTGAACAGCATGGCGGGGCCGATCCCGATCTGCCCGGCGGGCAGCGTCCGGTTACCGTTGTTCCGCCCGAGCGCCGCGAGGATGTACCGCGCTCCACGTCCCGCAGAGCGGACGCACGTGCTCTGGTGCGATAACGAACGACTGGGGGTACCGAGCCGAAGCGAGCAGTGAATGCCGCTGGGTGTTCGTGCATGGCACGACCGCGCGTCCCGACGCGCGCACGGCGACAGCCATGTGTCAAGTGTCCGAGCGATAGCAGGCCTGACCGACAACGCAAGACATGACGGGGCGCCCAGAGCGCCCCGTCGACGGCAGCGCTAATCGGGCTTGCGAACGTTCACGCCGTGAACCGTGGCGTCGAGGCTCGCGAGCCAGCTTTCGGTCTCGTCGCGTATGGACTGCTGGTCCTGCAGGTGCTCATCGGTGCAGGGGTCCACGGTGAAGATGACCAGCAGCGTGTAGGTGACGGGCGGGTTCGGGGTGGTCGTTGCTGTCGTAGCCATTTTGTCCTCCTGGGAACCGTGATGTGTGGTTCCTTCGCAACGGTTGAGGAACCCACCATCAGCGGACCGGGGTAAGGACACGAGGACGGGACGCGGTGGCGAAGC
>JBAUGX010000202.1:0-5823 GCA_049679965.1 Vicinamibacterales bacterium | reverse complement strand
CGCGGACGCCGCCCGGCCCAGGCCGGCGATCCAGGACGCGCGCGATCGTGCGCGCGCCGCGTCCGCCCCGCCCATCCTCAACCCGGCCTCGCGCGAGCCTCTCAATCTCCGCGGCTTCAACAACGTGAGCCGCAAGGACGTCCTGGCCTTCATCGCGGCGGCGACGGGCATCAATATCACGTACGACCGTGACGTCACCGACGCGGCCACCACCATTCAACTGGAAGGCGTCACGCTCGAGCAGGCGCTGAACCAGATCATGACGATGAATCAGCTCGCCTACAAGATCCTCAGCGAGCGTTCGATCTTCGTCTTCCAGGACACCGCCCAGAAGCACCAGCAGTACGACGAGCAGATCGTCCAGACGTTCTACCTTTCGCACGCCAATCCGACCGAGATCTCACAGGTGATCAGCACCATCATCCGCGTCCCCGGCATGGCTGTTCAGCCGAGAGTGGCGGTCAACGCCTCGACCAATACGATCACGGTGAGCGGCACGCTGCCGGTGGTGCAGATCATCGAGAGGATCATCCGGCAAAACGACAAGCCACGCGCCGAGATCGTGGTCGACGTCGAGATCCTCGAAGTCAATCGCTCCCGAGCGAAGAGCTATGGCCTGAATCTGTCCGAGTACGCACTGGGCGCCGTGTTCTCACCGAACGAGGCGCCGGCGGGAACGACGACCACGTCGGGCGCGGGAGCCGGAGCCAGCACGACCACGACGAAATCGACGCCGCCGAGCGCAGTGGTGTCGCCGGCGCCGATCAACCTCAGCGCGTTCGGCACTGCGAGCACCGGGGATCTCTACCTGGCCATCCCAACAGCGATCATGCGATTTCTGGAGACCGACACCCATACGAAAGTCATGGCCAAGCCGCAGCTGCGCGGCGCAGAAGGCACGAAGCTCACACTGAATCTCGGCCAGGAAATACCGGTCATCTCCACCAGCTATCAGCCCATCGCGACCGGAGGCGCGGGCGTCAACCCGCTGAGTTCCTATCAGTATAGAAAAGTAGGCGTGAACGTCGAGATGACGCCGCGCGTGACGATCGAGGGCGACATCGTGCTCGACATCATGGTGGAGAACAGCGCACCTGGAGGCGACAAGATCGTCGGCGGTGTGACGGTGCCATCCTTTGTGAGCAGAATCGTCACGACACGTCTGCGACTGCACGACGGCGAATCGAACCTGTTGGCGGGGCTGCTTCAGCAGACCGAATCCGGCACCACGCAGGGGCTGCCAGGCACCATTCGAGTGCCGATTCTCAGACATCTGTTCGCGGGGAACAACACGGCGAACGATCAGACCGAGATCGTGATGCTGCTCACCCCGCATATCGTTCGGACGAGCGAAGTCACCGAGGAGGATCTGACGCCGATCTTCATCGGGTCGGCACAGAACCTCGGAGTGGGCGGCCCGCCGCCACTCATCGCCGCGCCCGAGGCGGGCGAAGCCGCGCCGCCCACGCCAGCGCCGAGCGTGCCGACGCTGCCGCAGCCCGGAACCGGAACGAACTTGTTGCCCGGCCCGGCGAACCCGACCGGTGGTGATGGCCCTCCGGCGCCCTCGGCCCCCACGCTGGCCCCGCCGGTCACGCAGTTGTCCGCGCCTGAGCCGACCACGACCTCGCCGGGGTTTGGCATCGCGCAGGTCGTCGCATCTCCGCCTGGCACGGCCTTTCGTGTCGGCGGCGGGCCGTATACGGTGCCCCTGTCGGTCACCAACGCGACGCGTCTTTCGGCGGTGACGCTCACGCTGATGTTCGACCCGGCCAAGCTGCGTGTCCGGGCGGTTCAAGAGGGAAGCTTCATGCGTGCCGGCGGCGCCACGACGACGTTCGGGCAGCAGATCGACACGGCGGCGGGCCGAATTGATATCGCCGTCGCCCGCGCGGGTGACGCCACGGGCGCGTCAGGTGTTGGACTGCTGGCGGCGGTCCTCTTCGACGCAATCGCCCCCGGACCCGTGACGCTCATTCTGAGCGGCTCGGCCACCGGCCCCGGAGGGACGCCGATGGGCCTGCAGTTCCGTCCAGTAACGATATCGGTGCAGCCGTAGGAAACTTGGAAGTGAAAAGGAAGAAGTTAGAAGGACACTGCGGTTATACGTTCGTCGAGCTGCTCGTCGTCTCGACGATCGTCTTGATTCTGGCGTCGGCGATCATGCCGCTCGCCAGGGTGACCGCGACCCGCCAGCGGGAGTCGGAACTGCGGCGGGCGCTGCGTGAGATCCGGACGGCTATCGACAAGTACAAGGATGCGGCCGACACCGGCCAGATTGGATCGCTGTCGATCCAGGTGGGCAGCGAGGGCTATCCGGCCGACCTCGAGACGCTCGTCGAGGGCGTGACAGCCGCCAACGACGCCACGGGGCGCAAGCTCAAGTTCCTCCGGCGGATCCCCATAGACCCGATGACACGCACCACGGAGTGGGGGATGCGCTCCTATCAGGATGACGAGGGCACGCCGCGGTGGGGCGGTCAGAACGTTTTCGACGTCTTTACGACGTCGACCGCCACGGCGCTCGACGGAACCAAGTACAGAAGCTGGTGAAATGGCATGACCAGGAAATTACGTCAGTCCGGCTTCACCTTGATCGAGTTGCTCGTCGTCATCTCGATCATTCTCATTCTGTCGACCATGGGGCTGGCGCAGTACGGAACCAGCGTGACCCGCGCGAACGAGGCGGTTCTGAGCGAAGACCTGTTCAGGATGCGGGACGCCATCGACCAGTACTATGCAGATAAATCGCAATACCCCGGCACGCTGGCCGAGCTCGTGAGCGGCGGCTACATGCGGGCCATCCCGGTCGATCCGTTCACAAAGAGCGCCGACTCGTGGCAGACCGTGCCCTCTGAGCCAGATCCCAACAATCCGACCGCGGCGCCGGGCGTGTACAACGTCAAGAGCGGGTCCGACCGAACCGCCCTGGACGGCACCCAGTACGCCGACTGGTGACGGGCATGAGAACGCGCGAACACGGTTACGCGATGGCGGCGTTGCTCGTGGCGCTGACCGTCATGGCCATCATGATGACCGCCGCCATGCCGGTGTGGCAGCAGATCTCGCAGCGGGAAAAGGAAGAAGAGCTCGTCTTCCGCGGCCAGCAGTACGCGCGCGCCGTCGGTCTCTATGGGCGGAAGTACGCCAACGCGCCGCCGCCGAGCATCGACGTCCTGGTCCAGCAGCGTTTCCTCAGAAAGAAGTACAAAGATCCCGTGACGAACGACGACTTCGTCCCTATCACTGCCGCTCAAGCCGCTGCGGCCTCGGCACAGCCTGGGACTGCCGGGCGCGCTGGGGGCCCCGGCCCGGCCGCCGCCCCGGCGACTCGCGTCCAGGGCGGTATCAGCGGTGTGACGAGCAAGAGCAAAGCGACGTCGATTCGCGTGTACAACGGCCGGACGCATTACAACGAATGGGCCTTCGTGTACGTACCGCCAGCGGAAACGCCTGGTGCGGGTGGGTTGCCGGGGACCACCACGCCCGGTCAGCGAGGCCAACCGCAGCGTGGCCAGCAAGGACCGCCGGGCGGGCCAGGGGGGCCGGGCGGTCCAGCCGGCCGCGGCGTCGGCACTCCCGCGACCAGTCCGTTCGGGGTTCCACCGACCAGGGGCCGCTGAGGAATCTCTCAGAACTCTCCCAGCGCATCGTGAAATGCGCGCCTCACGCCTTGCATCTCTTCGGGTGACGCGCCGCGACAGGCGCGATTCGTCAGCAGCACGAAGTAGCGATCTCGTCCCGGATCGATCCACAGCGACGTGCCTGTGAATCCGGTGTGGCCAAACGCCCTCGCCGACATCCTCGTACCGCACGATGACGTGACGAGCATCCTGTCCCAGCCGAGCGCGCGCGAACTGCGCGGCACCGTGCTCTGGGTCGTGAAGAGCGCCACCGTTTCCGGAGAGAAGGGCGGCGGAGCGGCGCGCCCACCGCGCGAGGCGGCGAGCACTCCCCGCGCGAAGCGGCCGACGGCGGGCGCGTTTCCGAAGAGGCCGGCGTGGCCGGCGACGCCACCAAGCGCCGCGGCATACTGGTCGTGCACCTCGCCCACGAGTGACCGGCCCCGACGTGGATCGTCGCCGAGCGGCAGCGTGGGTGCCGCGCGGCGCCGCGCGGCCTCCGGCAACTCAAACGTCAGACCCTCATCGGTCGCATCGGGTGTTGCCCCGTGTCCTGGAGCGTCCGGCTGTAGCCGGCCGAATAGCTCTGCCAGCGACGCCCCGCCTGTGTCCGCTGACAGGAACCCGAGCAGAATGAATCCCAAATCGCTGTAGATCGACCGCGATCGCGGCGCGTACTCGAGGGGCATGCGGCAGATGTCATGCTCGAATTCGCGCCGGCCCGTCGGTGGCGCATCGACGAGTCGCGCCGCCAGCCCGGCCGCGTGCTCGAGCAGATCGCGAACTGTCACGCTGTCTCGATCGACGCCGCGCCATTCCTGGAAGTGCGACACGATCGCCTGGTCAAGGCTGAGGCGGCCCGCGCGCACCAGATCCATCACCACGGTCGTGGTGGCAATCACTTTCGTCAGGGAGGCAAGGTCGAAGGGTGTGTCGATCGCGGTGCGAGAGGCTCCGGCGTCAAACGTGAGCGTACCGAGCGCGTCGCGCCAGAGGGGACCGGTGGACGAGCCGACTTCGAGCGCAGCTGCGGGAAAGACTCGGTTGGCGATCGCACGTTCGACGACGCTCCGCGCTCGGTCGAGGGGCCCCATTCAGGACCGCTTCATCCGACCTTCAGCAGGTCTTTCAGGCGCCCTTCGACATCCTCTCCGATCGCCTCGCGCACGAAATCGTGCGAGCGGCGCAAACAGGCCAGGGCCTGCGGATAGGTCAGACCCGACTTCTGCATGACGATCGCGGCTTTGACGTTCCAGCGGGCGCGCCTCAGCAGCACGTCCACCGCCTCCCCTTCCAGCCCAGTGACGATGGTGATGATCCGGCGCGCGCGATCGCGCCGCTTCTCGGCCCCCATCTGCACATCCACCATCAGGTTGCCGTAGGTCTTGCCGATGCGCACCATCGCCGCCGTGGTCAACATGTTCAGGACGATTTTGGTGGCCGTGCCAGCCTTGAGACGGGTGGATCCGGCGATCACCTCGGGCCCCACGCCTGGCGCAATCGTCAGGTCGACAAAGGTCTGCAGCTCCGTGCTTGGGTCGCAGGTGATGAAAATGATCTTCGATCCGGCCCGCCGTGCCCGGGTCAGCGCGCCACGAACGAACGAGGTCATGCCGCTCGCCGAAACGCCGATCACCACATCGTGTTTGGCCGGCCTGAGCCGCATGATCGAGCGTGCTCCTTCTTCATAGTTGTCCTCGACCCCTTCCTTGGGCCGTAGAAACGCGTTCTTGCCACCCGCCATCACGGCCTGGACCAGATCGGACTTGGTCCCGAAGGTAGGCGGCATTTCGGCGGCTTCGAGCACGCCAAGCCGACCGCTCGTGCCGGCGCCCACGAACACGATTCTTCCACCCCTGCGAAGCGCCTCGGTAATGATGTCGATGCCGACCGCAATCCGCTCTTTCTCCCGCTGCACGGCGGCGAGCATCTTGCGGTCTTCCGTCAGCATGCCTTCGACGATGTCCGCGGCCGACAGCTTGTCGAGGGCGAGCGTGGCCGGGTTGATGGCTTCGGTCGGAAGAGACTGCCACTTCGAGCGAGCGGGCATGGTGACGACCTCACGAGCAAACCGCGGATACTATCATACGTCCGACCGTGATTGACGCCTTCCTCGACCACCTCCGCGTCGAGCGCCGCCTGGCTGCTCACACGCTGGAGAGCTACGCGCGCGATCTTGGCGCGCTCGCCGCCTACGCGG
>JBAUGX010000201.1:0-21306 GCA_049679965.1 Vicinamibacterales bacterium | reverse complement strand
TCACGGCGCCGCGCGGCAGCGGCTTGGGAGCCACCGTCCCTCGGGTCTGGCCAGACGCGGCCCGCGCGACGAGCGCCTGCCCCGCCAGCGCGTGGAGCATCGAACGGCGTGAAATCCGGCGCATGATCGGTCTCGGCCCGACGCTACCTGCCGCCTCTGCCACCGCGGCCGAGCCGATATTCGCGGACGATCTTCTGGTACTCCTCGTCGCCGGTCCTCGCACCGCCAGCACTCAGCCCGCTCAGCACCCGACGGGCGAGACGCCGTTCCACGGAGTCTTCACCGCTGTTGGCCTGGACCGAGAGCTGCTGCCATTTCTGGCGAAGCTCGATCAACGCACTCTCCCGCAGATTCGGACTGTCGAGGCGCTCTTCCGCGGACCACACGGACGCCAGGACCTTGCGCTCGCGCGCGTCATCGTCCCGGTCCGCCTTCAGCGCATCGATCACACCTTTGTCGCGACCGAGCACGGCGGCTCGAGCCTTGAACGCCGACACGTCCTTCAGACCTTCGAAATCGGCAACGAGACCCTGCAGCGCGAGAAAGGCGTCCTTGTCCTTGCCCGCACCGACAGCCGCGACGCGCTTGTCGAAGAGTTGCTCGATCTCTTTCGCGTCACGAGGCTTCAGGCCGGTTTTCATCGCCTGAATCTCCATCCACTCGACGGCCTGGAGCGCCAGGGCGCTCGACAGCCAGAGATGTCCGCCTTCGAAGATCGCCAGCCGATGTGGCGTCGTGAGGTCGCGATCGAGCTCGCGCATCTCGTAGAGATTGAAGTCCTCGGTTCCCGCCGTCGCGAAGATTGGAAACGGCACCGTCTTGCGCGTCTGGCCGTCAGGGTATCCGGCGCTCGACGCCATCACGCCGGCGACCTTGGTGGACGAAGCGAGGGCCACGCCGAGCGCCACGCGCGCGCCACCCGACATGCCGGCCGTATAGATGCGCTTCATATCGACGCGAAAGCGCGTCATCACATCGGTGGACATCGACGTGACGGCCGGGGTGCTCGCCTGTCCGTTCCGCGAGTTGTTGGAACCGGCGACGATGAAGCCGTACTGCTCGGCGGCGGCCTGATAGCGGTCCACACCGTTGCGGCCGCGTCCGCCCGGATCGAACGCGAAGATCACCGGCCACTCGCGGTCGGGGGTGTAGCCGGACGGGACGTAGAGCGCGTAGCTCTGCGACGGCTCGGCGGCGCACTTCATCTCGTCGACGATCTGGCCCGCCGGCAGGCTCTGGGCGAGCGCGGCCCAAGCGGCCAGCGCCAGGAGGAACTGAAACATGGCGGCTATTATATGATTCCGTTCCATGACTCCAATGCACGAAATCGACTACAAGATCTTCGGCGACGACATGCAATTCGTCGAAGTCGAGCTGGATCCGAACGAGGCCGCCGTGGCCGAGGCCGGCGGCATGATGTACATGGACGATGGCATCGAGATGGAGACGATTTTCGGCGACGGATCGCCGCAGCAGGGCGGGTTTCTCGGCGCGCTCGTGGGCGCCGGCAAGCGCCTGCTGACGGGAGAATCCCTCTTCATGACGGTGTTTCTGAACAAAGCCGGCGGGAAGAAGAAAGTCGCCTTCGGCGCGCCGTATCCGGGCAAGATCATCCCCATCCACCTCTCCGAGATCGGCGGCGAATTGATCGCGCAGAAAGACTCGTTTCTGGCAGCGGCCAAGGGCGTCAGCATCGGCATCGCGTTTCAGCGGAAGCTGGGCGTCGGCCTCTTCGGCGGCGAGGGATTCATCATGCAGCGCCTGCAGGGCGACGGCTGGGCCTTTGTCCACGCCGGCGGCACGCTGCACGAACGCACGCTGGCTCCGGGCGAACTGATTCGCGTGGACACAGGGTGCATCGTCGGCATGCAGCCGTCGGTCAACTACGACATTCAGTACGTGGGCAAGATCAAGTCGGCGCTCTTCGGCGGCGAAGGACTGTTCTTCGCCACGCTCCGAGGACCCGGACGGATTTGGCTGCAGTCGCTTCCGTTGAGCCGGCTGGCCAATCGCATCGTCGCCGCTGTGCCAGGTCTCGGGCGGGGCGGGCGCGAAGAGGGATCGATTCTCGGCGGCCTGGGCGGTCTCCTCGACGGAGACAACAGGTAGGACCACTCTCCCACCTGCAAGCACTTACACCGATGCGCCATCAACTGGCGAACGGGTTCTCGTCCGCGCTTGGACCGTAGATCGACGGCACGGGCACGCCCAACTGCCGGAGGTACACCGACAACTGGCCACGGTGGTGATACCAGTGGTTCAGCATGATCGCCCGAAGGACGGCGCCTCGCGGCATGGCCATCACTTCTTCGTCACCGCGCAGGATCCGCCACGTCGCCCCCAACGCGGAATCGTCCATGGCACCGAGCAGCTGCTTCGCCTTCGCCAAGCTCGCATCGAGCGCGGGCACCAGATCGGTTGCTGAGGCCGCACTGGGTTGATTGAACTGCGGCAGTTGCATAGTCGGCTGGCTGACCAGCTCGGCGATATTGCCCGGCAGCGTCGCGATGTGCTGCGCGAGCTGTCCGAGGCTCATCGACTTCTCGTGTGGCTTCCAGCCCAGCTTGTCCCCGGGCACGCGTGCGAGGACACGCCGCGTGGTTTGCGCTTCCTGGTCGAGTTCCTGTAGATACGCTTGGATGGCCGCCATGATGTGCACTCCTCCAGTGATTGCTGTCTATTTGCGCGCTTCCGCCCGCCGACGCGTGCCCTCGAGAGTGACGTTCCATCCGTGGGCGACGCCCTTGCGGTGGTCGTCCTGGATGAATCCCAACGCTTTGTGGTGGAACGTGATGAGCGTTCCACCGCCAGCCTCGGTCAACCGGTACTGCACGTTCGACATCGCCGGATACGACATGAACAGCGGTCCCGAGATCTCGAGCAGCGTCGGCCGCTTGATCGCCTGCACGTGACCCCAGAAATGCCCGTCGCCGTTGTTCAGGTCGCGAAACCAGCGGCCACCCGGCCACGGCTCGAGCGTCATGGGAATGACCGTGCCGTCCGGCCGCTCGTTGAACGGCCCCATTTGCTCGAGGAGCGCGGAAAAGGTCGCCTCGAGCGGCGCGTTGACGTGGATCTCCTGCGTGATGCTGAGCTTCAGCTCATCGATGACCGACGCGTTCTGGACCATGACTCCTCCTGGGATTTCGATTCCGCGCGTTCCTTGATGCGCAGGAGCTGGTGACGCCAGTACCGCTCGAACGACGCGGCCCATTCGAAGATGGGGCGGATGGCTCGTGCGTCGGTTCGATACAGGACCTGGCGGCCGTCTCGACGCGTGGTGACGAGGTTCACGTCGCGGAGCACTCGAAGGTGTTTCGACACTGACGGCTGCGCCAATTCGAGTGCATCCACGATGTCGCCAACTGGACGCTCGTCGGCGGCCAGAAAACAGAGAATGGCCCGACGTTGCGGCTCGGCAACGGCGTTGAAGACATCCGAACTGGCGGCTGCGCGAGGCATGACGGCGAATCATATACCTATATAGGCATATGTCAAGGCCCTCTCGAGCGCGACGGAATGCGCTGCCTCAATGGCCATTCGCACTCCTATTTCGCTTCAGCGGCGTGTTTCAGATCGCGTGCGAATTCGTCAAACGCGGGCTGCAAGTCCGGAATGGAGCGGCTTATCAGCGGTGCCATCAGGCCCGTGTACTCCTCGCGCATCACGAATTCGACTTCACCATTCACACCAGGCGTCAGCGTGAACGTCCTCTCGCCTTTGAAGAGACCGAGTGGCATGCGTCCAATCCATACCATTCGACGGGTTGGCTGAAACTCGGCGACTTTGACGGGGAAAGCACGACCTGGATTGATCTTCGGATGAACAGTGAGCCGCTCGCCAAGGGCGATCTTGCCATCAACTTTCTGCACCGTGTTGTTCCAGCGAACGTATCCCGCTGCGTCGGTCAGCAAGGCCCACACGCGTTCTGGCGTCGCACGAATCGAAGTTGTGACTACGTAGGCTTTCATAGGGAGGGCGATTCTGACTCTTGGTTCGTTCGTGTGTCAACGCACCTGGAGGTGCGGAAGCGGATCTACTTGCCGGCCAGCAACTCCGTTCCCCAGGTCAGCAAGCTCTTGAAAGTGGGCATCAGCCCCTTACCGACCTTTGTCAGATCGTACCGCGCCACGCGGCTTGCCCCAGAGTCTCGCACCACCAGTCCGGCGGCGGTCAATTCGCGCAGATTTCGCGTGAGCTCCTTCTGGCTGATTGCCGAAACCGTCCTGAGCAGCTCGTTGTATCGCTGCGGGCCATTCAGCAGCAGCGACCGCAACACGAGCAGCTTCCACTTGCCGCCAATGATCTGGATCGCTTCTTCCACCGGACACGGCTTGACACCTTTTGGCGACTTCATCACTCCCAGAATACCCACCTTTAGCATTGTCCCTACACGAACTTTCAGACCACTGACTCAAGATCCATTGTGCGCGACAATATCACCGCGCCGTCAACGCACCTGAATGTGCGCGATCGGGGGATCAACTCGCCGCGATCAGCGCAGGCCGAGGGGCTCGATGGCGTCCGGCAGGTAGTCCTCGAACTCGAGCGGCAGGCGGCCCCACGACTGGAGGCGAAGCCACCGCAGACCGGCACATGTCAGCAGCAGGATGGTCATGACCACGAGCCATGGCCGCAAGCCGGAGATGGCGACTTGCTCGAGCACTCCCCCAATCGGCACCAGCCAGAAGAGCACGAGGATCGCCAGCAGCAGCGTGTGGGCCGCGGGCCGCTTGGCGAACAACACGGTGCACGTGAACGGAATCCTGCGCCAGTTGAGAAGCACGACTTCGACCATCATCCAACCGAGCAACACGACCACCGGCAGGCCGGCGAGCGCGCTCGCGAAACCCAACACCGCTGTCTGAATTGGAAACGCCAGTGCGGCTGGCGCTAGCACGCCGACGCTGAAGAGCGTGTCTCTGATGGCATTCATCTGATGGCGGCGGGAGCTTTCGGCCTCAGTAAATTGAAACAACCACGCCGCCTTCAGGTTGGCCGGGAGGAGCATGGCTTCGCGAAGCCCGACCAGCGTCACGACCATGAGCGTGAGCGGCGCTCGGAGGACGGCGCCCACGAGAAATCGCTCTTGACGGCCGGCGTTCCCCAGCACGCTGTTCGCGACAAGAGCGAAGCCCGCCGCACACAGTCCGAAGCACACCAACTGATGGAGACTGCTCCGCCGCAGCGTGGCGCCGGTGAACGCCTGAACCGCCTCGTAGGCTGGATGTCTCGCCGGCAGCCACCGAGGCCAGGGCAGCGGGATGTGCCAGGCGCGCGACGCTCCCGTGCGGGCCGCATCGATGACCACCCGATCGAATCGCCGATACAGCACCAGATAACAACCAGCGGCAACGAGGGCCACGCCTATCGTCCCGACGGTCGCCATGAACGCGAGCCGGACGAAATACGATTCTCGGTTGCCGAGCAGCCACTGCTCGACACCCAGAAACCAGGCGGGAGCCACTGCGTACAGCCACGTGGCCCTCGCGCGTAGATACGGCGCGACGGCCGGGACGCGAATGACGATGGGCAACGACAGCACGAGGCCGCAGATCATCAGTGTCTGGATGACGACGGAAACACTGCGCAGCCAGGTCCGCGGCGTCAGGACGGTGATTACGCCCTGAACCGCCACGATGCCGGCGCCCGTGAACGCCATGGCCAAGGTTCCCGCCGCAGCCTCCGCCAGGACACGCGCCGTCACCCCGCTCTCCGACCATCGCCCGCCCGATGCGAGGGCGAAGGGCACTCCAATCGCGATGGTGGTGCAGACGCTGAAGATGGCGGCAAACAGCGTCAACGCCGTCAGCTTGGCGGCAAAGATCGTCCGGCGCGGCACCGGCAGCGCCATCAGAATGCGAAAGTCCGTCTCGTCCGGAAAAAGGGAGCGCGACACGAAGGCGAGGACCATCGCGATCACCACCATCTCGAGCCAGATCATCTGCAGTTGGTCCGCCTGTACCATCACTCTGTAGAGATCGGCGCTAGGCATTCCGGCGTACTTGCCAAAGCGAATGCGCGCCAGCAGCAGGCCGAACGCAACGATGCCCGAGAGTACGCCGATCATCGCCCGCTTGAACGACTCTTCCCCGGCATCGTCCAGAAAGCTGAGGCGAAAGAAACCCTGAAAGAAGTGACGCGTCAGCGTCGAGAAGGCCGTCTGTCTGTCTCCGCCGCTCACGACCGAACGACCTCCAGAATGTCTTCCGCGACGCTGGCGTAATCCTCCTGGCGAGTGACCCGCGCGAACACCTCCTCGAGCGAATTTGACGCCTGCGACTCACGCAGCTGTTTGACGCTGTCCTCGGCGACGACGCGGCCGCCGTGAAGAATCACCACTCGGGAGCAGAGCTGCTCCACCACGTCGAGCCGATGCGAGCTGAAGAGGACCATGCGCCCGTCGCGAACGAACAGGCGAAGCAGCGTCCGGAACAGCAGCCCCGCGCTGACGTCGAGGCCCGAGAACGGCTCGTCGAGCACCAGCAGCTGCGGATTGTGCAGGAGCGCGGCCGACAGCAGGACGCGCTGCCGCATGCCTTTCGAGAACGCCGACATCGACGCGTACCGGCTGTCCCACAACCCGAACAGGCGCAGCATGCGCTCGATCTTCTCCTCCAGGTCCGATCCGCGAAGGCTTCGAAGGCGCCCGACGAGGCGCAGGTACTCAGGCGCCGTCAGGTAGGTGTAGAGGTGCGGTTCTTCGGGGACGTAGCCGATGCGGCGCTTGTAGGCCTCGGGGTCGACGCTGAGCCTCTCGCCGAAGAGCGACAGCGAGCCGCTTGAGAGTTCGAGGAGGCCGACGACCATGTTGATCGTCGTGCTCTTGCCGGAGCCATTCGGCCCCAAGTACCCGAGGATCTCGCCGGGACCAATGGTGAAACTGACGTTGTCGACGGCGAGCAGGGCCTGATAGCGCTTCGTCAGGTTTCGGGCTTCAAGCAATTTGGGGCCGTCCATCCACGGTCCGCCTAAAGGCGGACACTGCGATTTGGGACAGTAGTGTCCGGCTTCAGCCGGACGTTCGTTCTTCAGTAGTGTCCGGCTTCAGCCGGACCCTTGCGAAGGCGGAGCGAATACACGCCGTACGACACGACGAAGAGGCCCGCCGCGCCGAGCATGGCCGATCCCATCACGCGCGAAAAGATCGGCTCCGACAGGAAGGCGCCCGACAACGCGAACACCATGCCGAGGCCGACCGTCACGTACCCGGCCATCCGGTGCGTCTGCACCCAAAGGCAGCGATTCGTCAGCGTCCCTGGCGTGCGGATGCCCACGGCGAGGTTCGGCCGCGTCCGCGGCAGGAGATCGCCGATTCTGATCATGAGCAGACCGAAGAGTACGATCGTGACTCGCGCCTGCCATCCCCGCTCGGTGATGACGCCCGCCAGCGTCGTCATGAGCATCACGTGAATCGCCGTGAGGAACAGCATGACCGCAAAGACAATGGCGCTGTAGGTCGGCTCGAAGGCGCCTTCGGTGTCTCGAACCGAATCTCTGGCCCACACGCGGCGGACCACGAAGTAGATCACGGCGGCGGCGGTTGGAAGGACCAACGCGAATTCGATTCGCGCCGAGAGCGGGCCGCCACCTGACGTGAAACCAGGAAGCCTCGAAAACATCAGGAGGCTCACAAGATAGCCGATCGCAATGACGACCACATGGCGCGACGTCGAGAATGCTGCCATCTCACACCTCCTCTATGCCTCTTGCCCACGCCCGGTTCGGCCCTGGCGCGACTTCCCGTTCGCCGTTCTGGGCTTGATCCAACCCATCAGATGCTGCACGACGTCTTCGAACACCGTGGTGTTGAGCTCGTAGTGAATCTCCTGCCCCTTCCGCTCGGTCGTGACGAGGCCGGCATCCCGCAACACCGAGAGGTGCCGGGAAATCGTCGGCCAGCTGGAATCGAACCTGTCCGCAATCTCTCCTGACGTACGAGGGCCCGTGCGGAGCATCCGCAGGATGTCCCGCCGGGTCTCGTCGGCCAGGGCGCGAAAGACGGCGTCGGTGGATGCCACGTTCTGTAGTTGATTAGCACATTAGCTAATTAACAAGACCGTGTCAACGATCATCGTTGTCTGGATTGTTGCACCGTTTCCCAGGCCATTCGATGCAGGGCACTGGCCTCGTTCGGCGTGACCCACCGTCGCGTACACCACTTGCGTCGCGAGATACGTTCCAAGGATGTTGGGATGCGTCGAGGTCCTCCGCGAACAGGTTCACCTCGGGACGCGCCTTCATCGCGCATTCCCGCACTCTAGTCGTGACGCGATGGCGGTCGATGATCGATAATCCCCTTGGAAGCCGGCGGCGCGCAGGTCGCGGACCAAGGCAACACGGCTGTGCAAGGGGAGATCACCATGATCCGAATGACCACCTATATCGTCCTGTCACTGTGTTCACTCCTGAGCCTCGTATCGGGGGCTGCCGCTCAGCAGCCGCCCGCGCGCGGCATCGTGAACGTCACCGATCAGCTCTATCGCGCACAGAACAACAACCACTACACAGTGTTCCTGGTGACGCCAGACGGCATCATCATGAGCGATCCGATCAACCGCGACTTCGCGCGCTGGCTCAAGGCGGAGCTGGCGTCACGGTTCAGAGTGCCCGTTCGCTACGTCCTGTACACGCATCGAGACTGGGATCATGCCTCGGGCGGCGTCGTCTTCGCCGACACGGCCGAGTTCGTCGGACATCGGAACATGCTGGCGGCGCTCGCGCCCCCGGCCGGCAATCCGCCGTTGACGGCTGAAGCCGTGAAGATGGACGTCAACCGCAACGGGCTCGTCGAGCGAACCGAGGCGACCGACGCCATCGCCGAGCGTTTCGCGCTCTTCGACTTCAACCGCGACGACGTCGTGAGCGGTGCCGAGATTGCGCGCGGATCGGTCAGCGACGTGTATCCGCCGACCACGACCTTTACCGATCGGCACACCGTCACGCTTGGGGGGAAGCAGGTGACGATGACCCATCTCGGCACCGCGCATGCCGACGACAGCTCCGTGTTGCACTTTCCCGGCGAGCGCGCCGTGTTCAGCGCGGATATCCTGCAGGTACGGCGACTGCCGGGTGGCCTGGCGCCAACGGTTGGGGCATGGATCGACGCCCTTCGGATCATCAATGCGCTCGATTTCGAGCACGCGCTGACCGGACATGCGCTGGCTGGGACGAAGAGGGACGCCGCCGATACCCTGCGCTATCTGGAGGACATTTCAAGCGGTGTCGCAGCCGGCGTCGCGGCGGGCCGTAGTCTTGCGGAGATCCAGAAGACGCTCATGCTCGAAGCCTACAAGGGGTTTGAGCGCTGGGACACCAACCGCGAGGCACACATCGCGGCCGTCTATGCCACGCTGAAAGGGACACGCCCTGCGGCGGCGCCGGCCGGAGGGGCGCGCTGACGAAGACCTGCCGGCTATCGTCCGAGCCAGTAGGCGATCTTCATGAGGAACACATCGTCGCCGGGCGCCGAGAAGAGGCCGTCGGTATCCCGACCGAGCGAGAAATCGCCGGGATAGGCCTGGTCCTGCTGCTGGCGCGTCCACACGGCGTAGAAGGCCGACCCTGGCTTGAGTTCATAGCGGAAGACGGTGTTGAGGCGCAGCGACTTGAGATTGAAATCGGGATTGCCGAACGAGAACGCGTTCGCCGGCCCCGCTTCGTCCGGATCGACGAGATACGTGCGCGACGCGGCGTCATAGCTCTGCGATGTGCCAGCAGCGCCGTAGTAGCGGAAGTCGAAGGTGCTCGGCCTGGCCAGCTCCCTGAAGCTGTCGTAGCGGCCGGTGGCGATGAGCGGCTGGGCGAACACCTGGAGTGACAGACGCGGCGACAGAATCGCGTTCACGCGCGTGACCATCGACAGCTGCGTCTGGTCGAGCGAACCGAAGACGTCGCGCTCGCCGTAGGTGTCCGTCGCCGTGGCGTCGGTCACGGTCTTGACGTACTGCGCGAAGGTCAGCGACCGGTTGAGCTGCGGCCCGGTGGAAATGGTCAGCATCGGCGAGGGCTTGAGATTGATCGTGAAACCGACGTTGCGGTTCCAGCTGCCCACCTCGTTCGACCCGCCGTTGATGTACGCATTGAACGACAGCCATCGACGCGAATCCGACCCGCCGTTGAGGTTCCAGAACTGGCCGGACGGATTGACCATCGAGGGCCCGCCGCGCGTTGCCCGATCGTCCTGGGTTTCGGCACGCCAGCCGCCGCCGCCGTTGAAGTACCAGTAGCTCAGGAACGTGTTCGACACCTGTCCCTGAATCTGATCGCTCTGCATCTCGCTATTGAAGTTCCAGTTCCACGACTTGGCCACCCACCAGGTCTTCTGGCGCGTATACCGGTCGGGCGTGACGTAGCGCTTGAGAAAGACGACGTGCCCGCCGGCGCGATCGCTCGTGCCCATGAATCCCAGGTCGTTGCTCTCGAACCCCGGGCTGACACCCCACAACGTGGCGTTGACCGACCAGAGGCCGCTGTTCTTGTTGAGGTTGGTCCGTCCGGCGAACCCCGCAAGCGCCTTCCGGTTCGGGTCGAAATCAACATGCGGGGCGTCGGGACGCTGGTAGTACCGCTGGGAGGCGCGCTGCGCGCGTGTCATGGCGGCCGTCGATCCGCTGATGCGGCTGACGGCCAATTTCCCGTTCACCACCCAGTTGCGCTTGTCGCTCAAGAACCAGTACCCGTCCGCTCCGGCGACATCGGCGTTGTCCGACAGCGTGTTGGCGAGCGCGGGTGTGCGAAGGCTGCGCGTGACAGCGGTCGTCATGAACCCGAGGCCGGCGCGACGTCCGATATCGCGCTGCATGCGTGCGACGAAATAGTTCGTGAGCGGCTCGACTTCGCTCTCGCCAAAGACGGATCCCGTCGCGGTGCTCGCGAACTCTCGATCGGTGACGGCGTTCACCAGCCCGATACTCCATCCGCTGGACGTCTTCCCCGTCAGCTTCGCCGCGCCCAGAATCGTCGTGGCGGTCGGCGGATCGACGAAATCTCCGGAGGCCTGCAGCTGCGGCGAGCGGCCGATGCGCCGCGAGTAGAAGATCTGCGGGTCGGCCGTGTTGAATCCCCACTGGCTGTTGGCGCCGTTGCTGCCGAAGTTGTTGAAGATCTGGCTGCCTTCGAGGAAGAACGGCCGCTTCTCCGGAAAGAACGTCTCGAACGCCGAGAGATTGACGACCGCCGGATCCACCTCGACCTGGCCGAAATCTGGGTTGATCGTGCCGTCGAGCGTGAAGGTGCTGGTAATCCCCCACTTCACATCGATACCGGCCGCGCCAAACCCGCGAGAACCGTCGTTGAAGGGATCGCCGGATCTCGGCCGAACGAACTCAGTGCGTGCAGCCGTGTACGGCACCGCCTGGATGTGGGTCTTCGGACGGAATCCGTCGAAGCCGTCGATGTGCGCCATCCGCGAGGACAGTCCGGTCTCGCGCTTCGGCACGAACTCGAGCCAATCGGTTTCGTTCTTCCGGCGGATGAATCGCGCGACGTTGATCCCCCAGGTCTGCTGCTCGACCGCTTTGAACCGGAGCTGCGACAAGGGAATCCGAATCTCGGCCGACCAGCCCGCTTCGTCTACCGAGACCGCGGACTGCCAGACGGCATCCCAGGTCGCGTCGTCAGCCGTGTCGTTGAAGATGGTCGAGTCTCTCTGCACCCCGGACGCGGTGACGCGAAAGGACACGCCGGTCAGGTGGTCGAGCATGGGGTCGAGGTAGATCTTCACGAAGTCCGCATCGGAATCGTCGTCTCGCTTGGAGAGCCGCTTCGAGATGAGCGCCGGCTGGCTGTCAAACAGCCGCGCGGACACGTACAACGCGGCCTCGTCATAGAGCACGCGGACTTCCGTCCGCTCGGAGGCCGGCTTCCCTTCCTCGGGATCCTGCTGCGTAAAGTTCGTTGCCGGCCGCGCCAGCGACCAGACCTCGTCGCTCAGCCGGCCGTCAATCAAGGGCGGCTGCGGCGCCCGCATGGCCTGCAGGGTGGCGTGCGAGTGCTCGGTGCGAACCGGCACTTGAGCTGCGGCGACTGCCGCCATGGCGACTGCGAGAGCGACGGTGGCTAGATACCGGTTCACTTTCGCACCTTGACCTCGAATGTAGACGTATGCGGCGCGGAATAGTTTGCTACTTCCCTTTTCGAAGATAAATAGCCCCATTGAAGGTTCGGATCTCGAACTCCGGGCCTCCGCCGTTGATGGAACCGTTCACCGAACTGTCGACCTCCAACCGGAAGCGCCCGCCGCGGCTGCGAGAATCCTGCACCGTCGGCGTCTTGGCGGCCTGCGCCCGCAACTGCACGTCGAAATCCGTGTAGATATCGCCGTTGTCGCTGCGCAGCTTCAGATTGGCCTTCACGGCCCCCGGCAACGTCACGTCCACGGCGCCATTCATCGACGTGAACGCCATCGGCTTCTGGGCCGTCACCTGCCGGAGAGTCGCCACGACCTTGCCGTTCATCGAATGGGCCACAACCGACCCGGCAACGTCGGTAAGCGTAATCGGGCCGTTCATGTTGTTCACCTCAATCTCGCCCTCGACACCCTCGACGACGAGCGGGCCGCCGTTGAGCATGGTCAGGCGCAGGTTCGTCTTGAGCGGGACCTCGATGGTCAGCTCGCCGCCCTTGCCGCCGAACCGGCCGTTTCCGATCGACATCACATTGTTCTCCTCGTCGATCGTCAGGCCGGTCGGCTGGGTGAGCCGTCGGAGGCCTGAGGTTTCCGGAGGCTGGTCTGCCCTGCGGCGTGTCGCCTCGCTCGCCGCGGGATAGACCACGGCGACGTCCCTTCGGTTCGTGCCTTTCACGGTGATTCGGCCTTGCATGAGATTGACCCTGATCGTGCCGGGCCGGGAGGGATCGCTGAAGGCCACGGTCACGCGATCGACATCGCCCTGCGCCAGGACGAGCGGGCGCGTCGCGAGCAACGCGGCGAGAGTGACGACGAAGACACTGATCCGTTTCATGCTGCTCATGACCCCAACCTTTCGAGACCCTGGACCGCGCGGCCCCGCACCGCTTCATTGACCATCGAATCCCGCGAGATCCGCCGCAGCGTCGCGACGGCTTCGGTGTCCTTGGTTTCCACCATGAAGTCGATGAGCGCGACCTGCACGAGTGGAGACGAGGCGGCGTCGGCGAGCGCCTGCACCGTACCCTTGCGGACGCTGTCCTGGGCGCTGAATCGACGAAGCGCGTCGACCGCCGCCAGCCGCACGTTCACGTTTTGATCGTGCAGGAGCGTGTCGAGCAGCGCGCTGACAATCTCGTTGCCAGGCTGATCGATCTCGTTGCTCCAGCTCACGCCGCGCAGCCGCTCGGTCGCCGACTGCTGTTGCATCAGCGACAGCGTGAGCATCTCGCGCACGTCGTGGAGCTCGCGGCGGAGCTCGGTGAGGTTGGCGTCGGGCACGGGTGCCGGTTTTGGAAGGAGGCGATCAAACGCGCCACCGGCCACAACACCAACGACAAGAAGCGCCGCCGCAAGCATCGTCTGAACGATCGGCCGGCGCCACTCCAACCGCGCGTTCACGCCGTTCCAGAGCCTGGCCGGCCGCCGGTCTTCGAGGCCCTGCTGATAGCCGTCGAGCATCTCGTCGAACCGCTCCCGCATGGCCGCAGGGTTCATGAGATCCGCCGGAATCTCACCGAGCCTCGCCCACACGTCCTCGAGCGCCTCGGCTTCGGCCCGGCACGCGGCGCAGCCGGCCAGGTGCTCGACGAGCGCCGCGCGCGACGACGTGTCCTGGGCCTCCAGCCCGCCGTTCAGATGATCCGCAAGTCGGTTCCGGACTTCTTCGCATTCCATGCTTCGTCCCCATCAGAGAGTCGGAGGAAGATCTCCCGCAGTTCCTTGACGGCCCGGTGGACCCGCACCTTGACCGCGCCCACCTCGATGCCGAGCACCGCGCCAATGTGCTCGTAGCTCATCTGCTGGTAGCGGGCCAGCACCAGCAGTTCGCGCTTGTCGTCGGCGAGCAGCAGCAGCGCCCGCTTCAATCGCTTCGAGTCGCGTCCGGCTTCGAACCGCTGCGCCTGGCTCGGACCGGGCGCCGCGACGTCGAGGTCGCGATCGCCCAGAGGCTCGACGGCCCCACGCTTTCTGAAGTGATCCGTCCTCGCGTTCCTTGAAATGCCGAACACCCAGGCTTCGAAGCAGCTGTCGTCGCGGAACGTCCGCCGGTACTTCAGGATCCGGACGAAGACGTCCTGGACGAGGTCCTCGGCCACCGTCCGGTCGCCGGTCGTCCGGCTCAGGAAGTCGAAGAGCGCCGTGTGGTAGCGCTCGAACAGCGCGCCCAGCTGGGCGACGTCCCCGTCGCGCACCGCGAGCATCAAGGCTTCGTCTGTCACGTCTGGACGTCTGCTCTCAGGGGTGATAACCACCCAGGTGGGGGAAGGTTACAGGATATGATCGCCGACGGTCAGACATGAGCGCCGACACACACTGCCCACACTTCTATGGCATTGCCAACCCGAAGCAGTCCAAGGTCCGCCACTGCGACGAGTGCGTGACAACGGGCGGGAAGTGGGTGCACCTGCGTACGTGCCAATCCTGCGGCGCCACCCTCTGTTGCGATGCGTCGCCGAATCGTCATGCCAGCAAGCATGCCACGACAAGAAGCCATCCGGTCGTGGCCTCGGCCGAGCCTGGCGAGCGGTGGCTCTACTGCTATCCGGACGACACCACCACCGAGTACTAGAGTTCAGTATTGCGCGCGGGCGGCGGCGAGGGCTTCGGCTGGTGATCGCGCGACAGCCGCCGCGGCTGACGGATGTTCGCGCTCGAAGGCGGCCCGTTCGGCCTGGACGGCGGCCAGGCGCGCGTCGCTCTTCCCTGCCAGGAGCTCTTCGGCCCGCAGGAAACACGCGAGCACGAGTCGCGGTTCCGCCTGGCGACGCTTCAGGAACTGGCCGTAGTTGAACCAATCGGCTCCGAGCGCTCCCACGTCCGCCTCGAGTTCGTCGAGCGACAGGGCCCGCTGAAAGGCGTGCGCCGCGTCGGCGGTTTTTCCGGCCTCCTCCAGGCGATCGGCGCGGGTCGCCCAGAGCTGCGCGAGGAGACGGCGGGCCATGACACTCGCGACGTCGGTCTGCAGCGCCGCTTCCCATCGTTGTTCGGCCTCTGCTTCCTTGCCAAGCCGGACGGCCAGGAGGCCGGCGGTCAGCAGCGCTTCGCCGTCCCGCGGGTACGTCACGAGGATCTGCTGGAACCGCGCGTAGGCTTCCGGGTACCGGCGCTGCTCGACGAGCAAACGCGCCTGCCGTCGCTGCACGGAGCTGTCATACGGGTTGAGCGCCGCCGCGCGCGAGAGCGCCTGCTCGCTCGACGCGCCCGTGGCCAGGATGAACCGAGCCTGATCCACGCCTGCCCACCCAAGGAGCACGAGCAGCGCGGCGATGCGCAGGGCCCGGGACGCCGGCGTCCGGCCCACCAGCCAGCGCGTCGCATGACGGCCGGCCCGCGCAACGTGCTCCGCGCCGGCTGCGGCCCGCTCGCCAGACCCGACGAGCAGCGCGGCAATCCGCCGATCGCGAAGCTTCCAGATGGCGCCGTCGAGGATGAAGTGGTGAATGTTCACGACGGCGGTGACGATGAGCACGCTTTGCGTGAAGTCGGCGCGAAACAGGTAGCTCACGATCCAGGGCCAGGGCACGAACAGCGCAATCCCGCCGACGAGCAGCGTGGCCGCATACGCCCACGGCCGCCACGCGCCCGCGGCCGACGACTCGGCCTCGCGGCGGGCGTAGTAGCTGGTGACCCAGAGGTACTGCGCCGAGTGCATGACGGCGAGCACGCCCGTGCTGTACCGCGTCTGCAGGGGCTGTCCGACGCCGATGCCGCTCGCGAGCGTCGGCACGACGAACCACGAGACCTGCGTGAGCACGAGCGTGAGGGGCGCAAGCATCGCGGCAGGCCCCGCGCGCCTCGCGAGCCCGGCCACGGTCCACGTGCCGAGCACCGCGACGACCAGCAGCAAGAGCCACTGGACCGGCGCCGCCAGCGACGGCGCAATGCCGAGCGACAGGATGAGGGGATCGCTCGACGGTCCGGTGTGGAAGCTGAGAAAGAGCAGCGCGTAGGACGCCGCAAACGAGAGGTAGAGCCGGCGCCGCTCCCCATCGCTCGGCGCGACACCGTTGCGCCGCGCGAACATCATCGTCAGGCCGAAATTCTGCGCCGTGTAATGCCACGGGCTCCAGGTCACATAGAGCGTGAAAATCCACGGGACCAGCGGCGCCCACGAATGGGAGACGATGGCGACGAGTGCCAGGGCGGCCGTGATATGGAGCGTGAACAGGCGGTATCTGGAAAACTCCGATCCCGTGTGATACGCACGGTAGACCGTCGCCATGTAGTGCGGGTAATTGAAGGCCAGGGCGAGCGCATAGAAGACAACGGCCCAGACCCGGGTCGGCACGACCCCGGCGCGGGCCAGCATCAGGAGCGGGACGGACCAGGCGCCGCAGCCGACGACCAGGTCGAGCCACGGCCCGTAAATCCAGCGTGCGTCAGGGGCACCGGTAGTCGATGGACGGAGGGCAGGCATCCCGCTTGTATATCGTCACATGCCGGCCCTGGCTTCAGCGCCGCGCACGTGTCTTCGACAAGGGGGGTCTCAGCCTATTGGAGCTCGGCTATCAGGCCGTCGAGCAGCCCCGGAAAGACCATCTGCGCCCCGTGCAGCTCCGACTTCAGGACGGCGCCGATCTCCTCTTTCGACTTCTTCTGCACGATGAGCTCGTGCACGCGATTCCGCAGCGTCAGCGTGCTGTCGCGGAACTTCCGCAGCTCGGCTTTGGTGGTCACATCGCCATGGCCCGGCACGACGGTGTCGAAATCGAGCTGCAGCGCACCGTCGAGCGTGGCCGTCCAGGCCTTGGCGCTGCCGCCGCCGGGGTAGTCGATGAGCTGCGGCGTGGCGTCGCCGAAAGTGAAGGCGTCGCCGGCGGCGAGCGTCCGCTGCGCAGGGAAGTACACGAAGATGTCGCCGCTCGTGTGGGCGCGGCCAAAGTAGTAGAGCTCCACGTCCTTGCCGCCCAGGTGGATGAACGCGCGGTCGATGA
This sequence comes from Vicinamibacterales bacterium, assembly GCA_049679965.1. Lineage (GTDB taxonomy): Bacteria > Acidobacteriota > Vicinamibacteria > Vicinamibacterales > CAVVIG01 > 2-12-FULL-65-11. Next base: position 4,239 of record JBAUGX010000201.1, on the reverse strand, counting down.
ACGTCATGACTGGCAGGCCGGCCTGCTTGCCGTCCACCATGTGCTGCCGCGCCTGCTCCGAGGCCACGACCTGCGCGCCGAGCGCCAGCATCTTGACGTTGTCGCCCGAGTGATCGCCGTGATGGTGCGTGTTGATGACGTACTTGATCGGCTGGTTCGTCACCGTCTTGAGCATCGCGATGATGTTGTCGTGATCGATCGCGAACTTGTCGTCCACGAGCACCACGCCCTCGTTGGTGATCAAGGCAGTGCTGTTGCCGGGGACGAATGTGTTGTGAATCACGTACAGATCGTCTTTGACCTTCACGAGGTCCAGCTTGGAGGGCTGGGGTGCGGCCTGCTGGCCGTACACGTAGGCACCCATCAGCGCGAGGACGACGACCAGGGCGAGTGAAAGGCGGGTATTCATCGGGGCTGATTATACCGGTATCCAGAATGCGCGGCGGCTACTCGACGAGCTCCACGAGCAACCCGTCGGGGCTGCGGACGAGGGCCGCGCGGTGGCCGTCTCCGAGCGATACGGCTTCTCCGCCCGGCGTTTCGACCAGCGTGCCGGCGGCCTTCATTCTCCTGAGCAGGGCCGGTAGATCCTCGACCTGCAGTGAAATCGCCGAGGCGCCCGGATCCTGGACGTTCGGCGCACGCCTGGTGCGTTCGATGTCGCTGAATTCCCAGAGCACCCACATGTTGTTCGACCCGGGCGGCATCGCGGCGGTCGTGCGCGCGTTGGCTCGCGGCGTCCCCTCGAGCGCGAGCACCGCGTCGTTGATGGGATTCGGTGGATTGGCGACGGTGAAGCCGAGGAGGTCGCGGTAGAAGGCGAGCGCCCGATCGAAACTCTCGAGCGCGAGCGACGACCGCGCGTTGTAGATATTGCTCGAGAGCGGCACGTCCGAGGCGGGCAGCGGGTCGGCCTGCACGAACTCGAACACGAAGCCGTCGGGGTCGCGCATCATGACGGCCCGCGTGTTGTTGCGCGGCCGCTGCGTGAAGACGGGACCGGCGCTCGTCGTGTCCACGATGATGCCGCGGTCCTTGACGCGGTTGAAGGCCTTGTCGACGTCGCGCACCTGGATCGAAAAGCGCGTGACGCCGGGGTCGTAGAGCCGCTGCGTGAACGCCTTGCCTTCAATGCCGGAAAACTGAACGAGCTGGAGCTGCAGGTTCGATCCCGGGAGGCGCAGCGTGGCGGCCCGCGCCTTTGCGGATGGGCTCGTCGCTGCGGCTTTGTGCACGAGCGCCGAGGCGGTGAGCGGCGCGGGCCCGGAGATGACCCCGAGCTCGAGGCCTTCGCGGTAGAACGCGATCGACTTCTCCAGTTCGGCGACCACATGGATCAGGAGCCGCGGCCGAACCATCTTACCGGCCGGTGAAGGTGGAACGGGGGCCTGCGCCAGGGCGGCACCCTGTCCCGCGAGGGTGAGCGTGATGAGAACGGTCGCAAGTTGAAGCGGAGCAGAACATCTGAGCACGATGCAGCCTCCAGGATTGAGAGTCTCGTAATCACCGCGACTGCCGAAAAACGAAGAGGCCGCGGAAAGCCGAATTCTCCGCGGCCTCTTCGAGCCTCGCCAAACGCGCCTACGTAAAGGTCATCACCGACGAGATAACCGTGCGATCGGCGGCCGCCTGCAACGCCTCGCGCGCTTGGTCGATCCTGAAGATCTTGCCGACCATCGACTTTGCGTCGAACCGGCCCGCTTCAATCAAGCGGATGAAGGTCGGGATGTCGCGCTTGGTGTTGACCCCGGCGAAATTGCCGCCGGCCTGCTGCTTGGTGCCGTTGGACCACGCGCCGGCCGGGAACGTGACGGTCGTGCCAGCCGGATGGCCGACACCGCTCGTCCTGATCCAGCCTCCCGGCGGGCAGAGCTGCCACGCCTGCAGGAGCACCCCAGCGCCGCTTGGGTCGGGGCCGCGTTCGGTCTTCGGCGGGAAGCGGTCGCCGCCGACCGCTTCGATGATGAAGTCGGGGCCATCGGCCGCCGGTCCTCTGCCGCCGGCAAACGCGCGATCCGTTTCTCCGGTCGTCATGTTCCTGATGTTCGCCACGAGATTCGCCGCATCGACGTTCGGATCGACGACGGCCGTCGCCCCGAGCTTGGTCGCCAGCTGGCGGCGGTAGGCGATCGGCTCGACCACGATGATCTTCGACGCGGCCATGATCCGTGCGCCCTGGACGGCGGCCAGGCCCACCGGGCCCGCACCGAACACGACCACGTGGCTGCCGGCCTCCACCGGCACGCGCATCATCGCCATGCCGAGACCCGTCGTGGCGACGCACGAGAGCAGCGACAGCTCGCCCGCGTCGTGCTTGCTGAAGATCGGCACCGTCTGCTCTTCCCACGCGACCATCAGCTCGGCAAAGGCGCCCAGATTGCCGTTGACCGGCGAGCCGTCCGAGAGCGTGGCCATCGGCAGCAGCGGCCGATTGACGCCCGACTGGCACCGGTCGGCTTTGCCGTGAAGGCAGTTGTAGCACTCGCCGCACTGCGCGGTGACCGGCACGACGACCCGGTCGCCCACTTCGACGCGCTTGACCATCGAGCCGACCTGCTCGATGATGCCGACGCCGCCGTGGCCGACGATGGCCGCGTTGCGGGCGGCCGGATTCGGAGGTGGCGCCCCCGGCGCCGGCGGGGCCGGCGGCGCCGGGGCCAGGGCGTTGACGATCGAGTAGCAGGCCTGCGCAGCTTCGAGGCGGATGACGACCTGCCGCGGCTGAATCGGCAGCAGCGTCACCGTCTCGACGGTCGTGCTCTTGAAATCGGCGTGACGGACGTAGGCGCGAAACTTCGTGCCCGCCATGTTCTTGCCAGTGCCGCTCGTCTGCACCACCGGCGCCTGGGCGAACGCCGTGCCGCCGCCGAACACCGATGCCGCGCCGCCAACGACGGCGGCCGCGCCGGTCTTGAACAAATCCCGCCGGGACACCGGCTGCGCCGGCCGCTCGATACCGCTCTCGTCATCGTATGGATTGATCGACATGTTTCGTCTCCCTCCTCTAGGGATGGAGGAGTATTCTCCCGGCTCGGGAGCGTGTCAAGGCTGTTTCAAACCGGGCGCCACGCGGTGCTTCCATCACATGTTGAATCCCGCCATGTGCGACTGTAGACTGCGAGCTCGTGACTACCGTCCCCTTTCCTCTCGCGTGCGCGGCGTGCGGCGGGCCGCTCGGCGGCAACGGCTGGGGCAGCTGTCTCCTCTGCGCCCGGTTCTTCTGCGGTCCGCACCTGATCGTCCGAAAGGGCGTGGCGACTTGCGCGGCCTGTCAGCCGGAACGCCGAGCCCGCGAATCCGCAGGCGGTGTGACCGATTCGGACGAGGAGCGCGTGGTGGCCCTCATCAACCAGGACATCTCGGCGACAATCGGAGTCGGGTTCGACGAGATGGTCGCCGAGAGCGCGGCCCGGGCGCGACTCTTCGTCGATGCTCCGCATGACTACGAGAAGAAGGTCGTCGACCTTGTCCAGCAGCGGCTTCACGATGAGCGTGGTGATACGAACTGGCCGAGTTGTCCCTCGCATCCCAATCATCCGCTGTGGTATTCGGGCGGCTGGTGGCGGTGCGAGCACAGCGGCGATGCCATCGCTCAGCTGGGAGAACTCGCCGGTTCACAGGCCTGATTGCTGGCCTGCAGCCGCGGCAGCCGACGAGCCGCACGTCTGCCATGACCATCCAAGGGGGTTGAGGTGTCGGACGACAAGACGGTGAAAATGAGCGCCCAGATGGACTTCAAGGGCATCACCGCGCGGCAGCAGCAGTCCTGGGCGACCGGCGACTTCAACGCCGTGGCCATGACGATCGTGCCCGTGTCGGAAGCCCTCGTGGCCGCCGTCAATCCCCACGCGGGCGCGCGGGTGCTCGATATCGCGTGCGGCAGCGGCAATACGGCGCTCGTCGCGGCGCGGCGGTTCTGCGAGGTCACGGGCATCGATTTCGTGCCCGCGCTCATCGAACGAGCGCGGCAACGGGCGGCCGCCGACGGCGTGAAGGCCGACTTCCGCGAGGGCGACACACAGGCCCTGCCCTTCCCCAACGCGAGGTTCGACGTCGTGCTCTCCACCTTTGGCTGTATGTTCGCGCCCAATCAGGAACTGGCCGCCTCCGAGCTGCTGCGCGTCTGCAAGCCTGGCGGCCGCATCGGCCTGGCCAACTGGATGCCGACCGAGTACGGCGGCGACTTCTTCCGCACGATCGCGAAGTATGCGCCGCCGCCCGCCGGCCTCAAGCCGGCGC
>JBAUGX010000200.1:0-7523 GCA_049679965.1 Vicinamibacterales bacterium | reverse complement strand
GCCGCATCGGGTGGCGCGGTGGGCGTCCCGACCTGTGCCCAGGCCGGCGGGCCACTCAGGACGGACAGGATGACGCCGATCGCAATTGGCAGGCGAGAACGTGTCGACTCATCGTGATATGTTCGAGCCACGCCGTTCGGGGGATTATGCCAGACATTTTCCACAGGTTGTCCTTGTATTCCTTGCGCCCCGTGGCCCCCGCTCGATGCCTTCTTTCCCCCGTTCGGACGGCTGGATTGACGCTGCTGGCGCTCGTCTTCGGTGCCGGCATCGGGATGGCCCAGACAACCCCCAGGCTCGAAGCCATCCAGCGGAGAGGGGTCTTGACGTGCGGGGTGTCGCCGGGCGTCGCTGGATTCGCCGAGGTGGATGGCCAGGGCCGCTACACGGGCCTCGACGTCGATATCTGCCGCGCCTTGTCAGCCGCGATTTTCGGCGCCCCCGACAAGGTGCGATTCATCCCGGCGCCCACCATTGCAGAGTTTCTGCGAACCGACGAGATCGATGTGGTGTCCCGGAGGCTGACCTGGGAGCTTCGACGCGAAGCGCCGCTCGGCCTGCTCTTCGGCCCGGTCATGTTCTACGACGGTCAGGGCTTTCTGGTCAGCAAGAGACTCGGCGCGCGAACGGTCCGGCAGCTCTCAGGCGTGGCGATGTGCGTGGCGGGCGGGACGGTGTTCGAGGCGAATCTCGGCGCACACTTCGGCGCGAGCAAGCTGGAGCTGAAGACCATCGTGCTCGAGTCGGCGGAGAAGCTCGACGACGTTGCCGCGGCGATCGCCTCGGGACGCTGCGGCGCCTACACGGCCGACGTCTCGCAACTGGGCGCCATCCGCAGCAAGTTGCCGCGTCCCGGCGACTTCGACATCCTGGCCGAGCAGATTTCGAAAGAGCCGCTCGCTCAGCTCGTGCGGGACAACGACGCGCGGTTCTTCGACATCCTGCGCTGGACGATCTTCGCCCTCATCAACGCCGAAGAGCTCGGCGTCACCTCGAAGAACGTCGAGGCGATGCGCACGAGCGAGAAGATCGATGTTCAGCGTCTGCTCGGCGTCGTGCCGGGAAACGGCAAGGCACTGGGGCTCGACGACGCCTGGGGCTACAACTTGATCAAGGGAGTCGGAAATTACGGGGAGCTGTTCAAAAAAAACGTAGGCCGCGAGAGCCCGGTCAGGCTCGATCGCGGCCTCAATCGTCTGTGGAGTGCCGGCGGGCTGATGTACGCCCCGCCGCTGCGGTGACTCAAGCGCCGGACCTTCATAAGGTCCGGCCTACTTGGTACCTGCGGGGACGGGCTCCATCACGAATTCGATTTGAATGGCGCCTTCGGCCTTGTTCGGCGCCGCCGGCCTGGACGGCTGCACCTGCCGATAGCCCGCCTTGGTGACGACGATTTCAAGCTGGGTCGGATCGACCGTCTTGCCGAGTCCTTTGATCGCCTTGCCGATATCAGGGCTTCGGAAGTGGCCGGGCGCGTCGTTGCGCACCGGGAAGTTCATTCCGAGATTCTTCGCCTTGATTGTGATGATCACGTTGTCGAGGACCTTCCCGGTTCGGTCCTTGATGTGGCCGAAGTAGTACAGGTCGAATCCGGCTTCGTCGGGGTGAAAGAATTCCTCGCCGTTGGCCCATGCCACGCCGGACAATGCTGACAGGGCCAGGCCCAGCACGACCACCCCGAACAGCGTGACGAGTCTGGATGTGAGTCTCATTCGAACCTCCACCAAACCTTAGGGTTAGGGACTTTTTATAGCACAGTACGGTCCCTAGTAGAACCACCTTCTCTCATAGACCAGGATCGCGACCACCAGGGCCGCCGACGCGATCCAAATCCAGCTGTCTGGGACGCGCTCGGCCCATTTGCGGGGCACGGCGAGCGACACGGCCAGGCTGATGACCAGTGCGCCAAACAGCCAGAAGTACCAGACGATGAACTGTCCGGCAGTTTCCGGCGGCTGTCTCTGGCGATAGAACCCACCGAGCACCGGGTAGTACCGGAACATCGCCATCCCGTAGAACTCGTTGATCCAGAACAGCGCCATGTACACGGGACCGTAGAGCAGCGAGAAGACCTTGAAGGAAGCATGGCGGCTCATGGATAGAGTCCCTTGATGTTGTTGAGCACCTCTCCCACCAGGAAGTTCCACCACACGAACGCCGCCAGCAGCCACGTGACGTACTTCCGCGACTCCGCGTACTCGGTCCGAAGGGGCAGCCGCCAGAACACCCAATACGCGGGGAGGAGCCCCAGCCCGAGCGCGGCGAAATGCTCCTTGATCTCGAAGACGCCGTTGGCGGCTCGCAACTGCAGATCCTCGAGCGTCGTCCTCACGTCGATCCGGTATCGCGGATACATCAGGGCGCCAAGGATGCTGGTCGCGACAAACAGCAGGATGATCGCGTTGGTGAAAGTCGGCGAATTGACGCGGCGATACCTGTCGACAAAGGAATGGCCGCCCGAGGCGGGCTTCGATCGAGCCACGCTGAAGGCCTGGTGCGTCAGCGCACCCAGCAGTGCGACCGCCAGGAGCGCATGAAGAATGGTCAGGATCTGAATCATTGGCTCAGGACCTCGCGCGCGGCGCGTTCGCCGGATTCAAGCGCCCCCTCCATCCATCCCATCCATGAGGACGTGTGTTCGCCGGCGAAATGCAGCCGTCCTTCTGGCCTCGAAATGCCGGGCATCATACTCGTCATCTGGCCGGGATGGAAGACTGCAAACGCGCCGCGAGACCAGGGCTCGAGCGCCCAGCGGAGAGCCACCCCCTTCACGAAGCCGGCGCGGATGTCCGGGAACGTCGCCGCCACGAGATCCCATCCGAGCTGGATGCATTGGTCCTCGCTCATCTCGAGCATGGACCGGCCGAGCGCTCCGCCGACCGTCGCACCCAGGATGCCCGGGGCGGCCGGCGCGTCGTAGGTGCAATCCCAGATTTCGGCCGGCTGATCGGTCCTCGCGTACCCGCTCAGGCCGGATGCGTGCCAGAAACGCGTTCGCGACTGCAGCAGGAGCCGCGTCGCAGGAAAGTACGGCAACTCGTTGATCACGCGGGCCCTGTTGGGAGAGAGCGCCGGGCGGACGTCGATCTGGCGAAGCGTCGAGAAGGGAATCGCCAGAATGACGCGGCTGGCGCGGAGGCTGCGCGTCTGATCGTTCTCGACGTAGTCCACCCGCACCGTTCGCGCGGGCGTCTCCGCGTCGGCCTGGTCCAGGCGGACCACGGCGGCGTTGTACCGCACGCGATCGCCGAGCGCCCCCGCCATGGCCCGTGGGAGCTGGTCCATGCCGCCTTGCAGCTTGTAGAACTGTGTCGTGCCCCGCAGCAGCGCGAACTGGCGCAGCACGTAGAGCGCGGACAGTTCACTCGAGTCGCCGCCAAGCGTCATGAGCCTGACTGCACCGGGCGACGCGCCCCGCGACCTGAGCCATTCGTGCCACGTCAGGCGATCGAAGGCCTCCCATCGTGCGTACGACGCGGCGGTCGGCGCGAGATCCGCCAGGTCGTTCGGCAGATCGCCCACGTAGCGCTCGAGAAGCGCGCCCTGGCCGAGCCCCCGTTCATCGGCCTTGAGTTCAAGTGGCAGCGTCGTACGGCTGAGCGCATCGGTGCGGATGCGGCGCGTGCCGACTGTGATGAGAGAGGAACCGTTGGAGGAGTCGAACGGGACAAGGTCGAGCCCGAACTGTTTCGCCAGTCTGATCACGATCTGATGGGAGGGGGCGATGCGGATGGCGCCGGCCTCCGCGAACAACCCTTCGTCGAATGGCTCGCGAATCGTGCGAACCCGGCCGCCCGGATAGCCGCGAGCTTCGAGAACGACCACCTGCCGGCCGGCCTTGCGCAGGACATCGGCCGCCATCAATCCCGCGAGGCCGGCGCCGACCACGACAACCGGTGCGAGAGACGGCGATGGTTGACGGCACCCAAACGAAGTGAGAAGAGGTCCGGCGGCCAGCGCAGACAGCCGCAGAAAGCGCCGGCGGCCGAATGCCGTCGCGCTCGGCCTCACCGCAGGCGCGGTCATTATTCAGGCCACTTGGCGTTGGGGTCGAAGTTGATGATCGTCGTCGGCGGCGCCGTCGGGACCATCGGGTGCAGTTCAGGATGTCCGACGGCCTTGTGACACGAATAGCACGCCACGAGCGCCTGCTTGTAGGCGTCGGCAAACGCCGCGGTGTCCTTGTCCTCGATCGCAATCTGGACGGTCGCAAAGGCGCTCGGATCGACGCCGTCGAAGATGCCCTTGACGTCCACGTCCTTTCCGTTCTGCAGCTTGCGCACCGGGCGGAGCAGGACCGCCCATCGCACACTCTGACGCGCCTCGTCGAAGGAGTACCGGGCCAGCGGCCAGTTGTTCTTTTCGACCGCGAACCACAGATTGGACCAGTGGTACGCCACGTCGTTCATGATGTGAGACTGCGTCGGCAGCAGCGCTTTCAGACGGGCGACGTCGGCGGCCAGTGCGGCGCTCGGCTCGGCCCCCGTCTGCGCCTCGGCCGGCGGGGTCCCGCGCGTCACCAGCCAGTACTCGACGGCCATGCCGCCGATGATCGCGCCGAGGACGAGCGCGGCGAGCACGGCCGGAGCGCCGACGGCGCGCTTGGGTGTCTCGACCGGATCTTGATGGTGAGATTCATGTGTGTCCACAAGTTCACTCCTCACAGCAAGGCTGTCGGGCCGACAGTATATACACAGACGCCTCAGTGGCCCGACGCATCGGAGAAGTCCAGCCAACACAGTCTGGCCACCCGCCCCACATGAATTGACATCGCGCGGCCAACCATGCTAGAAGGTCCGCCTCAGGCCCGCAGAAGTATTCGGATCGGCAACCCCGCGCGCTCGCGACAGTGGGTGGCACCATGATCAACAGGACGATCCTCGGCTGCGGCATGACGCAACGAGTGGCGTGGGCGCTCGCGCTCGGCGCGTTGCTCCTCGGCGGCGATTCGTCGTGGCGCGTCCTGGCCCAGAACCAGCCGAACCGCGTTCCGCTCGAGCCTCTCGAAGTTGTCCAGCTCCAGCCGAATTTCTACATGATTGCCGGCGCGGGCAGCAACATCGCCGTGCAGATTGGGCCCGAGGGCGTCATTCTGGTGGACGCCGGGACCGCGCAGATGGCCGATGCGGTCGTGGCCACCATCAAGCGGCTGACGAACCAGCCCATTCGCTACATCATCAACACGAGCGCCGACGCCGATCATGTCGCCGGCAACGAGACGATCGCCCGGGCCGGCCGCTCGTTGTTCAGCGGCAATGCGGGCGGCGGCGCGGTGGCCGGAGGCACGGCCGCCAACAATGACGGCGCCGCCTCGATTGTCGCGGCCGAGCCCGTCTTGCTCAGGATGAGCGCGCCCACCGGCCAGCAGGCGCTGTATGCGACGGTCGCGTGGCCGACCGAGACCTTCACGCGAAAGCAGAAAAGTCTCTACCTCAACAATGAAGCGATTCAGGTGATGTTCCAGCCGGCGGCGCACACCGACGGCGACAGCATCGTCTTCTTTCGCCGGTCGGATGTCGTGGCGGCGGGCGACGTCTTCGACATGACCCGCTTTCCGGTCATCGACACGGAGAAGGGCGGCAGCATCCAGGGCGAAATCGACGCGCTCAACCGGCTGATGGAAATCGTGGTGCCGTCCATCCCGCTGCCGTTCAAGGAAGGCGGCACGCAGATCATTCCCGGACACGGCCGTGTGTCCGAGCAGGCCGAGTTGGTCGAGTACCGGGACATGGTGACGATTGTCCGCGACGGGGTGCAGAGCCTCATCAAGAAAGGTCTGACGCTCCAGCAGATCAAGGCCGCCAACCCGACGCAAGGCTTCAGGAGCCGGTACGGCTCCGATTCAGGACCCTGGACCACCGAGATGTTCGTGGAGGCGGTCTACAAAGGACTGACGGTGAAGAAATGACGCGACGCAGCCTGTCGATGTTCGTGGCACTCGCCGCAGTTGCATTCGGATCGGGACGGCTTCTCGCGGGCCAGGGCCGCGCAGGTCAGCCCGGCCAGGCGCCCGCGCCGCCCCCCACGGCGCGAACCACCGCGCCGATCGACCTGACCGGGTCGTGGGTGTCGATCGTGACCGAAGACTGGCGCTGGCGCATGGTCACACCGGCCAAAGGCGACTACCAGAGCGTCCCCATCACCGCTGAGGGCAAGCGCGTCGCCGACATGTGGGATCCCGCCAAAGACGAAGCGGCCGGCGAACAGTGCCGATCGTACGGCGCGGCGGGTCTGATGCGCGTGCCGGGCCGGCTGCGCATCAGCTGGCAGGATGAAAACACCTTGAAGGTCGAGACCGATGCGGGCATGCAGACGCGGCTGTTCCACTTCGGCGCCTGGAAAGCTCCGGCGCCGGCCAGGCCGTCGTGGCAGGGTGATTCCGTGGCGGAGTGGGAAACCGGCGGACGAGGCGGACCGACCACCGGTTCGGCCCCCGGCACGAGCGATGGTGGCGGCCGCCGTTTTGGCAATCTGAAGGTCGTGACCACGCACATGCGGCCGGGCTACCTCCGCAAGAACGGCGTCCCGTACAGCGCGGATGCCGTACTGACGGAGTACTGGGACCTGTACAGGGAAACAAACGGCGATCAGTACATCGTCATCACCACGTACGTGGACGATCCGAAATATCTGCAGCAGACGTACGTCACGAGCCCCAACTTCCAGAAGGAATCCGACGGCTCGAAGTGGGATCCGACGCCCTGCTCGGCGAGATGGTGAAGGTTCTAGAGGTGCTGGCTATGAGGAACGTCAGAACGATTGCGTTGACGCTCGCGGCGATACTTCTTGGCACCGTGCCGTCGTATGCGCAGGTGGATCTCGGCGGAAACTGGGTCAGCCTGCAGCACGAGGACTGGGAAGAACGCGGTCCCGGACCCGAAGTCGTCGACTATCTGGGATTGCCGCTCAATGCGGAAGGGCGAGCGAGATCCCTGAGGTATTCGACCAGCGCCCTGTCGCTGCCGGAGCGGCAGTGCTTGTATTACCCGCCGCACTATCTCGTCCTCGGCCCCCAGGGTCTGCGGTTCTGGGCGGACTTCGATCCCACCAACGGCCAGGTCGTGGCCTGGAACATCAGCGCCGCAATCGACCGGGCCGTCATCAAGATCTGGATGGATGGCCGTCCGCACCCTTCTGAGAATGCACTCCACACGTTTGCCGGCTTCACGACCGGCGTCTGGGAAGGCAACACGCTGACGGCCCGCATGACGCATTTCAAGGAGGGCTATCTCCGCCGGAATGGCGTGCCCTCGAGCGACAAGGCGACCTTCACGATGCACATCTCGAGGCACGGGAACACGCTGACGGTCACGGGCATCATCGAAGACCCCGTGTACCTGACGCGTTCGCATATCGTGAACCGGACCTGGAAACTCGATCCTGCAGCGAACATCAATCCCGTCACGAACCCCTGCGTGCCGGAAGCCGAATTGGCCGAACTGAAGGGCGAGGGCACGGTTCCGCACTACTTGCCAGGCGAGAATCCGTTCGTCAATGAGATGACCCGGATGTACAACATTCCG
>JBAUGX010000199.1:0-5193 GCA_049679965.1 Vicinamibacterales bacterium | reverse complement strand
GGCGTGGCCGGCGCCTGGCCGGCTGGCTGCTGGGCCGCCGCCTGGGCGAACGCAGGGGAGGCGGCCAGCACGATGGCGACTGACGCGGCTGCGACAACTCTTCTCATTCCAGACAGTCCTTTCGTGGGGCTGAAGCCCGTGATCTTACCCCAAAGTCCGCCACCAGTGTACCATTGGGAAGTCATGCGCCGTCCCCCGCATCGCCAGCTCCTGCTCGGCGCTCTCCTTGCAGCCACAATCGCTTGCAGCGACGATGGCGGCACCACGCCAATCGTGACAGCGCCGTCTGGAGGCATCATCACCGAAACGTTCACGGGCGCGCTGAGATTGAATGAGGCTGCCTCGTTTCCTTTCAGCTCGGCCAGCGGCGGCAGCATCACGGCGACGCTGACCACGTTCACGCCAGACCTGACGCTCAAGGCCGGTCTGTGGGTCGGCGTATGGAACGGCACCCAGTGCACATCCGGCGTGGCGAATGACAGCGCGCAAGGCCCCGACCCGGCGGCCAACCCAGTACGGTTCGCATCCACGGTGACTGCGTTCGCCACTTCGGCAGGCTCCTGGTGCGTGCGGATCTACGATTCGACGGGCACTGCCCCTGCATCCTCGCCAGGCCAGGCCTACCAGATTGACGTGACGCACCCTTAGCCATGAACCGACGCCTGCTCCGCCAGTTGCTCGACATCGCTCTTGCGGTGGCCCTTGTCGTGACCGTCACCGGCTGCAGCGACAACGGCGCGAGTTCCGTCACCTCAACTCCGCCGACCACTGGGGGAATCCAAGAACCCCCGTTTACCGGTACGCTGACCAAGAACGGCGCCAAGTCTTTCAGCTTCTCATCGACGACCAGCGGCTCGATCATCGCGACACTCACCACGCTCACGTCCTCCCTGCCCGGCCCCACTCCCGAAGTCGGGCTGTGGCTCGGCGTCTGGGACGGCACCCGGTGCTCAGCCGGCGTGGTGAATAGCAGCGCCGTGCAGAACACGATCGTGTCCGCCTTCGCTCCTTCGTCGGGCACCTGGTGCGTGCGGATCTACGACCCGAACGGCAGCGTGCCGATTCCTCAGTCGCCAGACTTCTACACCTACCAGATTGACCTGACCCACCCTTAGAACGTTGAACCGACCGCGAAGCGGAATTGGAAGAAGCTCTGCGGCTGGAGCGAGTTGTCCAGGACCCCGCCACGTAGCGGATTCACGGCAAAGATCAAGCGGAACGGCACGTTGAGGACCGGCATCATGAAGCGGGCCTCCACGCCGGTGGACGACTTGAAGGCCCACACATTGGTCGTCACGGCCGTGAGCCCTGTCCCGAGGTCCGTCTGCGCGTTCGGATTGTACAAGGACTGGTCGGTGGGAAACGCCAGGCGGATGGTTGTCACATCCTCTTTCCAGCTGAAGTTCTGTCCGACATCCCGCACCTGGCCCACGTCGTAGAACAACAGCACGCGCAGCGGCCCCGCAATATTGAAGTTCTGCTCGAAGTTGAAGAGCAGCAGCTTGTTGCCGCCGAGCACGAGACCCGTGGTCGAGTCCTTCGGACCGATCGTGCGAATGTCGAATCCGCGAATGGTGTACTCACCGCCCAGGTACATCTTCTCGAAGATCGGCAGCGCCTCGGTTCCCTCCTTGCTGAACGTGTGGAGGTAGGAGAATTGCGCGCGCGTGCCGAACGACATCCGATTATTCTGATGCCAATACCAGACACCCTCGAGAGTCGGCTTGTAGAAGTTGACGTTTCCGCCGACGCCGGCCAAGTCGATCGACGCGGTGTAACGCTGGCCCTGACTCGGGAAGATCGGCTGATCCACGGTGTTGTAGACAACGCTGGGCGTGACCTTGCTGATCACGCGGGCGCCCGTGCTCTGGACGAGCGTCGTGCTCCCCGGAGTGAAGCCCGAGCAGGTGCTGCCGGTCAGCTGGAGCGAATCGCGCAGGAAGGGGTTGCTGCGCAGAATATCGGGGTTGCAGTACGACGGGTTGATGTCGGTAATCTGGATGCGCTCGTAGCTATAGGCGACGAACATCCGGCTGAATCCGCTCAGGGGGAACCCGACGGTCGCCGAGCCGCCTGAGGTCTGCTGCGTGAACTGGCTGACATAGCGCACGTTGCTCCGGAACACGCTGAACCCACCCGTGATGTTCCGGTCGAACAAAAATGGCTCCGTAAACGATAGCGAGTAGGTCTGGGCGCGCGAGCCAGCCTGCGCCGTCAGCGTCAGGCTTTCGCCGCGGCCCAGGAAATTCGAAGTCTGGAACGAGATCGTCCCGAAGAATCCCTCGAACTCGGACACGCCGGCGCCGAAGTTGATCTGATTCCGATTCTGCTCCTCGAGCTTCAGGAGGACGTCGACCTGATTGGTCTGGCCCGGCGTCTTTTCGACGGTGACGTCCTTGCCGCCCTCGAGGGGCTTGAAGTACCCGAGCTGATTGAGGCGTCGGATGCTGAACTTGAGAGCCTCGGTGTTGAACACGCCCTGCTCGTACAGACGCAACTCGCGGCGGACGACATTGTCGTGCGTCGTCGTGTTGCCCTGAAGGCCGATCCGGTGGACGAAGAACTGAATGCCCTCCACCATCCGCATCGTCACGTCGACGATGGGCGCCGGGTCGCCGGGCACCGGCTTGGCGGAGTCGGGCCGCTTCAACCCTTCCGGGACTTCCGCCTGGACGAACAAATCGTCGCGGGGCTTGAGATCCGGGAAGCCCGTGAACTCGAAGTACCCCAGCTGGCCGTAGTACTCGCGGGCCTTCTCGAGGCCCTTACGGACGTTCTTCTCTGAGTAGAACTCCCCAGGCTTGAGCTTGAACAACGGCAGGAGCGCGTCGGTTCTGATTACGTCGTTGCCCGCGACTTCGTAGTTGCCCACCTGATAGCGCCGGCCCTCGGTCACGGGGATCCGAAGCTCAATCCACCGCGTCTTCTTGTCGTCGGAGTCGCCGAGCACCTTCACTTCGGGCACGCCCACCACGGCCCTGATGTAGCCGCGATCGCGGTAGAACGAGCTGACTTTGTCCGCATCCTCGTCGAACTTGGTTTCCTGGAACTTGCCGCGGCCGTTGATGAACGACAGCCACCAGCGCTCTTTGGTGTCCTTCATCTGGCGCTTCAGCCGCCAATCGCTGACGACCTGGTTGCCGATGAAATCGATCTTCTTGATCTGGACCGTCGGTCCCTCGCTCAGCCGGAAGGTCAGATTGACGAGCTTCGGGCCGCCCGGCAACTCCTTGATCTCGTGTGTGACCTCCGCGAACTGGAAGCCCTTTTCCTTCATCATGTCGCGGACAATGCCTTCGACCTTGCGGACCTGCCCCAGATCGATGAACGAATCGGTGCGGATTTCGGAGTCCAGCTCTTTCAGTTTTTCGTCGACTTTTGTCGTCTGGATCGCCTTCGACCCGACGTATTCGACGATCTTGACGCGCTGACGCTCCTCCATGTTGTAGAGGACAATCTTGCCCACCACACCGTTCGGAAAGGGATAGTCCTTCGCCTCAATCGAGAGATCCGCGAGAAAGTTTGTATTCAGCAGCCGCTTGAAATCCTCGCGAATCGTTTTTTCGGCGGCCGCGTCGTACGGCATCCAGACGCCCTCTGAGGGACGGCTCTGCTTGAGCTGGATGTAGTAGAGGTAGGTCTGTGGCTCGATGAGCGACGTGCCGCCCTGTGCTTCGAAGCAGGGGGCAATAAAGAGGACGACGGGGCCCGACCCGGCCGGTGGCATCCCGCGCGGAGGCGGCGCCTGCTGGCCGCAGACCGTCACCGACGGCAGCTGGAGATCGGCAGGGGCCTGGACGGCCGGTTGCTGGGCGACGACGGCCCAGGGCGTGGCCAGCAACCCCAGAAGGGGGGCGAGGAACCGCGTGCGCATTATCGCTTCAACTTTAATGCATCTTAGACGCGACAGTAGGCCCTCCAGCCTGAGAATTTGGAGAATTGGCTACTTGGGCAGGCTGAAAATTGGGTAATTTGGATGGGCCGGCGGCATTCAGGCCAGTTTGCGCCCGGCAAGTTCCCCCGCCGGACGGTACGCGAGCTGGCCGCCATCCAGATAGACCTCGACGTCGCCGCCGCCCAGATGTCCGCGAATGAGCTCCTCGGAGAGCGGGTCCTCGACATATCGCTGGATCGCGCGCCGCAGCGGCCGGGCGCCATACGACCGGTCCTTGCACGTCACCTCGATGACCCAGTCGATCACTTCAGGCGTCAACGCGATCTTCAGCTTGCGGTCGACGAGGTTGTCGTTGAGTTGCGTCACGAGCAGCCCCATGATTCGCCGCAGGTCGTCGTCGGTGAGGGCCTCGAAGACGATGATCTCGTCGATACGGTTGATGAATTCGGGGTTGAACGTGCGCTTCACCTCGCCCAGCACCATGTCGTTGACGTTCTTGTTGATTTCGGCCGTGTCCGACGACTGGAACCCCAGCGAGCTCTTCTTCTGGATATAGCGCGCCCCGATGTTCGAGGTCATGATGATGATCGTGTTCTTGAAGTTCACCCGGTTGCCGAGTCCATCGGTCAGGTGGCCGTCCTCGAACACCTGCAGCAGGATGTTGAAGATGTCCGGGTGTGCCTTCTCGATCTCGTCCAGCAGGACCACCGAGTACGGGTTGCGCTTGACCTTTTCGGTGAGCTGACCGCCCTCTTCGTGCCCGACGTAGCCGGGCGGCGAGCCGATGAGCTTGCTCACCGAATGCTTCTCCATGTACTCGGACATGTCGAAACGAATGAGGGCGTGGTCGCTGCCGAACAGGAAATTCGCGAGCGCACGCGCCAGTTCCGTCTTGCCGACACCGGTCGGGCCGAGGAAGACAAAGCTCCCCACGGGCCGATTCGGGTTCTTGAGGCCCGCACGCGACCGACGGATCGCCCGCGAGAGGGCCGCAATCGCCTTTTCCTGACTCACCACGCGCTTGTGGAGATCCGATTCCATGCGCAGGAGCTTGTCGCCTTCATCCTGATTGATCGACGCGATGGGCACGCCGGTCCACTTCGACACGACTTCGTCGATTTCCTGCTTGCCGACGACGACTTTCCGGGCCGAGGACTTGACATCGAACTTCTCGCGGACGAACTGCAGATTCTCGCGGGCCGTGACTTCCTGCTCGCGATAGAACTGCGCCTTCTCGAAGTCTTTCTGCGAGACGGCGCTCTCCATCTGCTCGACGGCCACGCGGATGCTCTTGTTGA
>JBAUGX010000198.1:0-33660 GCA_049679965.1 Vicinamibacterales bacterium | reverse complement strand
GGGTCAGTCCGTTCATCGGGTCCGCCGCGGGTCGGCGGGCCTCATAAGGCCCGCCCTACTTGAGCCCTGGGACCTGAGCCGTCATTCGCAACGCAAAGCCGTCACCGGGTCGAGCCGCGTGGCCCGGTGGGCCGGCCAGTAGCAGGCGGCCAGCGAGACGGCCGTGAGCACCAGTGCGATCGACGCCAGCGTCACGGGATCGCGGCTGCCGGTCTGCACGAGAAACGTCCGGAGCAGGACGCCGACGCCGAAGGCGCCCGCCAGTCCGATGGCGAGACCAATCGCCAGCTTGACCACGGCCTGTCGCAGAAACAGCCACAGCACTTGCCCCTCCTGCGCGCCGAGCGCCATGCGCACGCCAATCTCCTGCGTGCGCTGTGTGACCGAGTACGCCGTCACGGCGTAGAGCCCAACCGCGGACAGCACAAGCGCGATGAACGCGAACACCGCGAACATGGTGCCAAACACGCGGTACGGCCAGCGTTGCACGGCCAGCGTCCGGTCGAGGGTCTCGATGTTGAAGAGCGGCAGATCGGAATCGAGCGCCCGCACTTCCTCGCGCAGCAGCGACGTTGCCGCGGCCGGGTCGCCCTGCGTGCGAACGATGAGGGCCATGCCGCCGATGGGATCGGCCCGATAGGGTCGATAGACGATGGGATCGGGATCCGGATTGTCCTGCGGATTGCGCTGGCGCACGTTGGTGGTGACGACGCCGACGATCGTGGCGAACGGGGGCGCCGGGGCGCCGCTCGTGTCGTCCGGAATCGTCAGTCGAATGCGGCGGCCGATGGGATCTTCGTTGGGAAAGTACATCCCGGCAAGCCGCTGGTTGATGATCACCACCTCCTGGCCCACCGCGCCGTCCGCGGCGGTGAACGTGCGTCCACGCACCGGCAGCGCAAAGACCTCGAAGTACCGGCTGCCGGTCAACAGGGTGACGACCGTCGGCAGCGTCTCGCCGGCGTTGGCGCCTTGTCCCTCGAGGGCGAGCAGACGTGGCGCACCGCCGCCCATCGGGATGGTGCTGGCAATGGTCACCGAGGGCAGCGACTGGATCGCCGAGAGCCGCTCCTCGAGACGCTGGTAGAAAGCCAGGCGCGACTCCGGCGTCGGGTACTTCTGATTGGGCAGGCCAAACCGCATGGTCGTCACGTTCGCGGTGCTGACCCCGAGGTCGAGCCGATACAGGGCAAGGAAGCTCCGCATCATGAAGGCCGCGCCCGACAGCAGCACGAGCGTGAGCGCGAGTTCGGCGACGAGCAGCACGCTCGTCCAGCGGCGCGCGCGGAGGGCCCCGCCGGAGCCCCGCCCGCCTTCTTTCAGCACCTCGTTGACGTTGGTCTTCGAGATATGGAGCGCCGGCGCAAGGCCGAACGCGACCGCGGTGCCGAGACACACCGCCGCCAGGTACGCGAAGACGCGTGCGTCCATCGTGAACTGGATCCAGTAGGGCTTCCCGAGCCGCGGATCGGCGACCGCGGCGTCGAACAGTTGCACGCCCACAACGGAGAGCGCGAGGCCGAGGGCGCCGCCGATCACCGCCAGCAGGAGACTCTCCATGAGGAGCTGCCGGACCACTTGCCACCTGGTTGCCCCAAGCGACATCCGCACCGAGATCTCTCGCGATCGATCGGCCGCACGGGCGAGCAGCAGGTTGGCGACGTTGGCGCAGGCAATGAGGAGCACGAACCCGACCGCACCCATCAGCGACAGGAACATGAGCCTGATCGGACCGCCATTGACGCGTGTGGAGTACGGGACCACCGTGGGCCGGATGTCTTTGTTCGTCGCGGGGTAGTCCCCGGCCAGACGGGTCGTGATCGTGCTGAGCTGTTCCCGCGCCTGCTCCATGGTGACCCCTGGCACGAGCCGGCCCATGACGTTGAGGAAGCGCTGGTCGCGTTTTGGCTCGAGCAAGCCTGGTGACAGTTGGAGCGGTTGCCAGAGATCGGCGTTATTCGGAAACTGGAAGCCTTCGGGCATGACGCCGATGACAACCGACGGCACGTTGTTGACGCGAATCGTCCGGCCGAGGATGTTGGGGTCGCCGCCGTAGCGGTTCTTCCACACGCCGTTGCCGAGCAGCACGACCGCGGCGCCAGGCTTGTCGTCCTCTGGCAGGAATTCGCGGCCGAGCACCGGCTTGACGCCGACCAGCCGGAACATGCCGTGCGAGACAAACTGACCCTGGTAACGCTCGGGTGCGCGCCCTTCGTCGCTGACGTTCATCGTGCCGCCAGTGAAGGCGGCCGTGGCCGTGAAGCCTGGCGTCGAGTCCCGCCAATCTCGATAGTCGAGGTAGGACACGCCTCGATCGCGATTGCGGACATCCTGGGTGCCAATCGCCATGATGCGGTCCGTGTCCTCGAACGGCAGGCCGCGAATGAGCACCGCGTTGACCAGCGTGAAGACCGTGGTGTTCGCGCCGATGCCGAGCGCCAGGGTGACGGCCGCGACCGCGGTGAACCAGCGATCCTTGGCCAGCATGCGAATCGCGAAACGAAGGTCGGACGTGAGGTCAGAAAAGAGATTCATGGATGTGCCTTCACAAAGGCGACAACTTCTTCGGCGATCGCTTTCGGCTGGTCGAGTGTATGCCCGGCATCGGAGACCCGCCGCACCGTCGCGCGGGGCATGCTCTGTGCGTAGGCTGGAAGATCTGCTGATATCAGGAGTGGATCGCGCTCGCCCGCCAAGAAGAGATACGGCACGCCGATTTCCTGTAGTCGTGATCGAAAGTCGTAGGACTCGAGCCCTGCTTGCATGAACGTTGCAACCGTCGCCCACAAGCTGCCACCCGTTTGACTCGTCGCGTACCCCCAGTGCCGCACCGCCAGATCTCGAGCTGCGAGAACGGCCTCAATCTCTATCGGTTCCAGTAAGACGGTTTTCAGCCTCGCTCGATTCACAGCGTTCATCACTCGGACTGTCTGCAGGCGCGTGTAAGGCGACGACTGCTCCTCGAGCGATTGACACCAGGTCGCGCTGCTGCGATCGCCGCGCGCCAGGTAGTACGCATGGAGCTGTCGCAGCATCGAGTCCATCACCGGCTGATTCGCGACGAGACCGCCCCATGTCACCACGCCGCGCACGCGATCTGGATGCCGGACGGTGTACTCGTTGGCGAGCACTGCTCCCCACGACACGCCGAACAGATACCACGAGTCAATCTTGAGAGCACGGCGCAGCCGTTCGATGTCATCGAGGTAGTCGTCGACACGGAACGACGAGACCGCTGATGAACGCCCCACCCCTCGCTGATCGAAGAATATGGTCCGGAACGAGGAGCCCAGCTGGTCGCCGACCTGGGCCCTCAGCTGCACCGAACCTGAGCCGGGCCCACCATGCAGAACCAGCAGCACTGGACGATCGGAACCAGCCAACGCGCTTTGGTGGAAGAAGATCGCCCCATCTCGCGTGGCGACGTAGCCTTCGGCGGCCGCCGCGGCCGCTGGAGTCTCGGTTGGAGGCAGGCTGAACCAGCCGCTCAGCCACGCAGCGGCACCGGCAACCGAGGTGACCACCGCCGCGGTCAGCAGGCCGTCGATGACTCGGCGGCGCAGCGTCTTCCTGGGCCAATCCAGCAGCATCCCAACGCTGACCGTGACGACAGCAGCAAGAGACGGGGCCCAGGCCAGGGTCCAGGGCGAGGATCCGTCGCGAAACACCAGAACGAATGCTGCGACGTACGCAACCCCGGTGAGGATGAGGACCCCGAGAAGCCGACCAACTAGCCTCAGCGCTGACATGCTCCTCCCGCACTCGGCAACACGTAGCTCATTACGGAAATCGGCCACCGAGGTTCACGTCGTGGACAACTCGACTATCGGAGGGCGCCCTCGCGGAGCATGGCCGACATGACGCGGCCCCGCTCATGGTCCGATCCGATCCGGCCCGTCGTATCGAGCAGAGCCTGCCGCACGGACGCGTCGATCAGCTGCGACGTAATCACCTCGAGCAGGACGCGCGACTGCTCGAAGTCCGATCCGATGGTCGCCGTGGCCCGGACGATGCCCAGCACCGCCTCAGGGCCGATGTCTTTCTTCTGTGCGAGTTCGCGCAGGACGCGGGCCTTTTCGAAGTCGGATCCGATGGAGGGAGCCGATGCGAGAACAATCTTCGTCGCGGCTGCCGTCGGCTGCCGTTCCATCAGCGCCATCAGGACGCGTGCGTGTTCGAAATCCGATCCGATCGCGTTCGTGGTAGTGACGAAGACAGGCGCCAGGGCATCATCCAGCTGGAACTCTTCGACAAACATCGTGAGGACGCGCGCCAGCTCGAAGTCCGAGCCGATCTGGCTGGCAGCAAGTCTTAGCGCGCTCTCGGCGGCCGTGCGATCGAGGCGCGACTGTTTGAAGAGCAGGGCGAAGTACCGCGCCTGGATGAAGTCGCCGTCAAGACGCGAGATCTCGGCGAGCACGCCGTCCGGCCCCTGGCCGGCGAGGATCCGCGCGACCCTGGCCTCCGCGCCAAACCCGCTGCGCACCATGTGCTGGATGGTCTCGGCAATCCAGGCGCGTGCCTCGGCGTCGATCGGCCGCTCGAGGCCGCCGACGCTGAAGCGGCGTGTCGTCGTGCCGTCCGCGTTTCCGCGCACGACGTAACGCTGACCGAACAGGCTCAGCCAACCCTTCGACGAAATCTCGAACGACCCGTTCGGCGACACGTTCTTGACGTCCTTCTCATCGTCGGTCAACTCGACGCGCCCGCGCGCGTCCACCCGCAGTCGTGTCCAGTGATCGTCAGTTCTGAACGTCCAGCTTTGACGGTCAGTCACGGGTGCGAGGGGTGCGGGAGGTGCGGGAGGTTCTAAGGTCGCTAGAGGTGCCGCGGGGCGGGCGGGTCGTTCGGGTCGGGCTGGCCGATCCTGCGCCGAAGCCACGACCGAGGCCAGGCCGACGGTTATGAGGACCGCGCAGAACAGGGTCTTCATTTCGTTGCTCCCACGGAGAGAGAACCCGGAGGCTCGACGGAGGTTTCAGCCTCGGATCACATTTCGAACCATAACCGCGGCTGTGGCCGCGAGCAGGGCGGCCGTGACGCCCAACCCCAGCGTCAGCGACGTTCCCGTGACTGAGGCCGCCCCCGTCGTCGTCGCGATGCCAGGCAGCGTGCGCCACAGCCAGACGAGCAGTCCCGCGGCGGCCACGAGGCCGACCCCCATCTGCACCTGTTCTCCCACTTCGATAGGCTCGGTGGCTTTCTGCTGCGCGTCCCAGCGTCGCAGCAGCTCCGCTTTCCACCAGAGATAGGTGGGGTCTGGCAGCGGTGCTTCGCTCACCGGCAGCGCGGCCAGTTCCTTCATCCAGGCCGTCACGGCCGCCGTCTCTTGATCGTCGTCGCCGTTGGAAAGTCGTTTCCACGTCATGGGCATCACCGTTGTTCCGGTCCGCGGCCGCCCTCGCGGAGCAGCTGCGCCATCTTGCGGCGGGTCCGATGCAGGAGGACCCGCACGCTCCGTTCTCGAAGACCAAGCGCCGCGGCAATCTCGCGATGGTCGGCACCCTCCACGTAGGCCAGCCACATCAACTGGCGCTGCTGCGGGGTGAGCTGCTCGAACACGCGCGCCATGTCGAGCCGCAGCGGAATATCCGGCCCCGGCGCGCCCCGCGTGTCGGCCGACTCGTCGGACCGTCCGCTCACGTGGCGCCCGCGGCGCCAGTGATCGACGATGAGGTGGCTGGCCACCCGAAACAGAAACGCGCGCAGCTGCTGCGGATCATCGGTGGCGGGAGGCGACCGCACGAGCCGCAGGTAACTCTCCTGCACGATGTCGTCGGCGTACATCGCGCTCCCCAGGACGCGCGCGGCGTAGGCCCGCAGACTGGGAGCCGTCCGGCGGTAGAGCACGTGGAACGCCTGCTCGTCGATCATGATTCCAGGCATCCCTGGCATCTCGCCAGTGGACGCCTGCGCCTCAGGCTCCCGCCTCCAGGCGGCCTGGCCCGCGGCCAGCAGATCGTTTGCGAGCATGTCGGAGCTTGACATGCTCCCTCATCGCACGGCGGCGTCGTGGATAGTCGAGCCGCCGCGGCGCCCGTCCTGATCGAGCACGCCAAGCATTCTGGCCAACCGATACGACGCGCCGGCCGAGATCAGGAATCCGAGGCCGAGCGAACCGGCGATCACGCCGATGACGGTCAGCACCCCGAAGTCGCCGGCTCCGGCGTACCGGGCGGAGAAATACCACCCGAGCGTCAGCATGCCCAGGCCCAGCATGATGAGGACGATGCCGACCTGGCTCGCGCGGAGGATGCTGTCCTGCGGCCGCGTGGAGCTGCGCTCGACGGTCAGGCTGTCCATGAACTTCGCGCCTCCTTCGGTCTGGATGAAGTCGTTGAAATCCTTCACCGAGCCGATCCGGTCGAGCAGCTTGCTATTGAACTCGTTCGTCAGCTTGAGCCGCAGACGCCGCTGCCAGGCGTTCGCGAGCGTCCAGATGACGAAGCCAATCGTGATGAACAGCGATGGGAGGACCACCATCGCAATGAGATCGCCACCCCTCATGAAATCCCTCCTGACTGCTTCATGACCTTAACAACGTTCGAGGGCTGGGTTTGGTTAACAGGCGGTTGACCCGCCTGGGCGGCCCACCCTCAGATCCGCGGTTCCGACATCAGCGCCAGCGTGTTGCCCTCGGTGTCGTCAAAGAAGGCCATCCAGACTTCTCGATCGGGCAGTTTCGCAATCAGGTGCGGATCTTGGCGGAACTTCACACCGCGGGAGACGAGCGCCTGATGCGTCTCGCGGATGTCGTCGACGGCGAAGTAGAGGATGGAGCCCGGGTGGTCGAATTCCTTGTCCTGCGGAACACCGAGCAGCAGCCGCACGCCAGCGCAGTCAAAGAACGCCAGTTGAGGCGGCGCCTTGAAGAGAAACGTGAGACCGAGCGCGTCGCGATAGAACAGCACGGCGCGGTCGAGATCGCGTGCGTTCATCGAGATCTGCCCGATGCGCGAGAGCGTGCCGGGTCCGGTCATTCAGGTTCTCCTTGCGCGACATTCTGACCTAGTCGCGTTCTCGCTCGAGCAGAGACTTCTTCCGTTGCGAACCCCACCGATAATTCCCGACGCCGCCCGAGGCCGGCACGACCCGGTGACAGGGGATAAGGACCGCGACGGGATTGGCTGCGCACGCATGGCCCACGGCCCGAGCAGCACGCGGGCGGCCGATCGCGCGCGCGATCGCGGCATACGTCCGCGTCTCGCCGCGCGGAATGTCGGCCAGCGCCTTCCAGACCTGCCACTGAAACGCCGTGGCCTGAATGTCGAGCGGCAAATCGAGTCGCGCCCGTCGGCCAGCGACGTACGCGACGACGGCGCTCGTCCAGCGTTGAAGGGATCCGTCATCCCGATTGAGTGTCGCCAGCGGATATTCGTCGACGAGAGCGCGCTCGAGCGTCGCGTCCGACGCGCCCATCGAGACGGAACAGATGCCGCGGGCGGTCGCGCCAACCAGCAGCCTGCCCAGGCCTGATTCGACAATCGCGTAGCGAATCTCCATGCCCGCGCCGCCGTTCTTATAGGTTGACGGCGGCATGCCGAGCCTGGGGGCGCCCCGCTCATAGAATCGCCCGCTCGAACCGTAACCCGCCTCGAGCACGGCATCGGTCACGGCGCCGCCCTGTCGCAGATGCCGCTTCACCTTGCCTAGACGGCAGGCCTCGGCGTACTCGCGCGGCGACACGCCGACGATCCGCTTGAAGGTGCGCTGAAAATGGAAGGGGCTGCCGCCAAAGAGGCGCGCCAGCGTGCCGAGCGCGGGATGGCCGTCAACGGCCGCAAGGTACGCGCAGGCCTGCGTGATCCTGTCGATCCAGGGGTCGGTCGGCGTCGCCATCATGCCTGCACTATGACCCGGCTGGATGCCGGTTCGCCATCCGATTCTTGCGACACAGCGATGCGGGTCGGTGCTTGGGTGCTTCGGTTCGTAGGTGCTTAGGCGCCGCACCCACGAACCCAAGCACCTACGAACCCAAGCACCGACAAGGACTACAATCGTCGCCGTGGGTCTGCTGAAGCTCTTCAACTCGGAGACGGGGCACAACCAGATCGCGGCCGGCGTGGCCGCCGGTTTCGTGCTGGGGATGAGCCCGACGATCAGCCTGCAGAGCCTGCTGATCTCTATCTGTCTATTCTTGTTTCGCGTCCAGATCGTCGCGGCGCTGCTGTCGGCGCTGGTGTTCTCCCTCGCGGCGTACGTGACGGGTCCGGTGTTTGACGGCGTGGGCGCAGCGATCCTGGAGACGGCCGGCCTGCGGCCCGTGTTCACCGCCCTCTACAACATGCCGCTCGTGCCGTGGACGCGCTTCAATAACTCGATCGTGATGGGCGCGGGCGCCGTCGGCCTGGCGCTCAGCGTGCCGATCTTCTTCCTGGTGCGCGCACTTGTGCTCAGGTATCGCCCAGCCGCAGCTGCCAGTCCGCGCAAGGGGCCGATCCGTACTGGCCTCGTCATCCCGACCGTCATTGTCTTCGCCCTGCTCGCGGTGTTCTTCAAGTTCTTCTTCGACGGGAGTCTGAGGCGGGCCCTCGAGTACGCGGCCACGAAGGCCAACGGCGCCGAGGTCAACATCGGATATCTGCGGACGAACGTTCTCGCGCCCTCGATCGACATCCGCCGCATTCAGGTGACCGACAAGAGCGCACCAGCCCGGAACCTTGTCTCCGTCGATTCGATCACGTTCACGATGCTGTGGGACGCGCTCTTGAGGCAGAAGATCGTCGTGAACGACGCGAACGTTCTTGGCATCGAGGCCTTCTCGCCGCGCAGCCAGCCGGGCTACGTGGTGCCGCCGGCGCCGCCGCAACAGGCCCCCACGCCGGTCGAGACCGTCGCACAAGAGGTCGTCGAGCAGACCCGCAAGCAGGCCAACGGCAACGTCCTCGGCGAGGCGGCAGCGCTGCTCGGCAACGTGAAGTTCACCGATCAGATCAAGAGCCTGCAGGCGAACCTCAAGTCGGAGGCGCGCATCAGAGAGCTCCAGGCAGAACTGCAGAACCAGAAGACCGCGTGGGAAGGCCGCGTGAAGGCACTGCCCCAGCCTTCGGACCTCGACGGCTACCGCAACCGCGTCAAGGCGCTCACCTTCGATCCCAGGAATCCGGTGGAGCTGGCAAAGAGCATTGCCGAGGGGAACCGCATCGTCGGCGAGATTGGCGACAAAGTGAAACTCGTCGACGAGACTTCGTCGCAGGTCAGAGCCGACATCGATAAGTACTCGCGAGACGTCGCGGGCCTCGAGAACCTGGTTCAGGAGGACATCGCGGGCCTGCAGTCGCGCCTCGGCCTGCCCGACATCGACGCCCGGGCTTTCTCGCAGAGCCTCTTCATGAATCTGGTCGAAGACCGCATCGTCGGCGTCCGTCAGTATGTGGCGTTAGCGCGTCAGTACATGCCTGCCGGTGGCGGGGCTGGCGTGGCGGCTGATGCCGACGCGCCCGTGCCCCCCAGGCGCGGAGAGGGACGCACCTACCGGTTTCCGATCACCACGAGCTATCCGCAGTTCTGGCTGAAGCACGCGGCGGTGAGCTCGCAACTGACAGCGCTCGCTGAATACAGCGGCAACGTCAAGGGCGAACTCATCGACATCAGCTCCGATCCGGTGCTGACCGGCCGCCCGATGCAGCTTGTGGCTCAGGGAGACTTCCCCAAGCAGAGCATCAGCGGCGTGGACGTGCGCATCGTGATGGATCACACCAAGGCGCAGCCGCGCGAATCGATCGTGTTGAAGGTGGCGAGCTTTCCTGTGGCCGACATGACGCTGGCGGACGGCCCGCAGGTGAAGCTGGGCTTGCAGCAGGCTCGCGGCTCGAGCACGCTCGACGCGACTCTGGTCAATGAAGAGATGACCGTCGACCTGACGTCGCGGTTCCAGGCGATCAAATTCAACCTCGACGTCAGCAGCGCCCTGGCGCGCGACATTCTGACCGGCGTGCTCAACGGCATTTCGAACGTCACCGTCAGCGCCGCCGTGAAGGGCTCGTTCCGCGATTTCAGCGTGCGGATCAGCTCCAATCTTGGCGATCAGCTCGCCGCAGGCTTCGTGCGGCAGCTCCGGGCCAAGGTCGATGACGCGAAGGTCCAGGTCCGCAAGCTGGTTGACGACAAGATTGCCGGCGCGCGCGCGTCCCTCAAGAGCGAATTCGACACCGTCGCGGGCAACCTGACCAAGGGGCTGGACTCGGGAAAGGCCGAGATTGGCAAGGTGCTCAAAGAGGCGCAGGACCAGGTCAAAGCCGCGCAAAGCCAGGCGCCCTCTCCGCTCAATCGAATCTTCGGCAGGTGAGGGCTGGGACTTAAGGCTGCCGGGCCCGCTCGACCATCGCGTTGATCTTGACGATGTTGCCGTCGCGCAGCGGGCAGGTGGTGTCGGTGACCACGCATTGGGCCAGCGTCAAGCCGCAGCCGCAGGTGCAACGCGCCCGGTTCGCGGCTTCGAGGGCCGTTCTCTTCTGGCTCCGGCTCAACGACGAGAAGTCGACGACGGCGATGTCGGCCTCCCCGTAGGCGACGTAGGACATCTGGGACAGTCCGTACACGAGCAGCGCGCCCGCGGCCAGTGCGCCAATCCATTTCACCAGCTTGAGTCGCCGGGCTGCTTGCCTGCGTCCCGGATTGCTCTTGGAAGCTCTTTTCACGTGGCCACCAGTATAGGCGCACCGAAGCACCTATATAATGTCGGGCAACCTATGGCGAGCATCCGGCTCCGACCTGTTCACCCCTCCGCCAAGACCCCGGAAATCCCTCTCGCTCGCGGCGAGTCGAAAGTCATTGGCCGGTCCGAGCAGGCCGATGTGATCGTGGACGAGTCGAGCCTGTCGCGCCGCCACGCCCAAATCAACGTGACGGCTGAGGGCGTCGTGACGGTTGAGGATCTTGGCAGCACGAATCACACGTTTATCAACGACGTCCAGCGCAAGCGCGGCTCGATCTCCGCGGGCGACCGCGTGCGGTTCGGCACCGTCGAATACGAGCTCGAGAAAGACGTCGCCGCAAGCGACGTGGGTGACGCGACCGTCATGCTGGGCATCAGCAGTATGGTCGCTGCACGCCGGCTGCTCGTTGCCGACGGCAGTGCCACGATTCGGCACTTCGTCGAACTGGCCTTTGCCTCGGAAAGCTTCAGCGTCACAAGCGTAGGCAATGGGGACCAGGCGATCGATCGCATCAAGTCGGATGTGCCGGACATCGTGCTGGCCGCCGTCGACCTGGCCGGCAAGACCGGCTACGAGGTCGTTCAGTACATCAGACGGTCGCCGCAGCTGGCTCATATTCCGATTCTGCTGCTCTCGGACGCCGCCGGAGTGGACCATGGCAAAGCGGAAGCCGCGGGCAGTGACGGCGTGCTGGGCAAGCCGCTCGATCCACAGGTCGTGATCGCTCGCGTCAAGGAGCTCATCGCCAGGCCGCGGCCGCAGCAGGCGCCGGTTGCGGCGGGCCAGGCGCCAGCCGCCCGTGTGCCCGAACCGCCGGCCTCTCCGCCAATGCCAACGGTCCGTACGCCTGCGCACGTCGCCGCGCGGCCGATCGAGCAGAAGGTGGTACCGGCCCCGCAGCCGGTCGTCGAGGCGCCCAAACCGCCCGCGCCGTCCAAGCCCACCTTGCCGCCGGCGCTTGCCGATGTGTTCGCGGGGCTCGTGGCTGCGACCTCGCGCGAGCCGTCAATTCCAGCCCTCCCGGATCCGCCGCCCGCCGCATCTGGCGCGCACGCCATTACTGACGACCTCATCAACGACGTCATGCACCGAGTCCTCGAAGTGGTCTCGGCTCGCGTCGTGCGCGAGACCGGCCCTGACATCGTGTCGGAGGTCGCCGAGCGGGTGGTACGTGAAGAAATCGCGCGGATCAAGTCCACCACCGCCAGGTGACACTGCAATTCACCGTCCGAACAGTACGATGGTGTCGAGGATGAGCTGTGCCTGCGGGTCGTACACGATAAGCGAGCCGCCGATCACACCGCGACGGTAGCCCTCAGGCAGCGCAACAAGCCGGCGTTCCAGTGTTGGAGGGAGCGACTCTATCTGGCCCTTCCAGCCGGCGGGCAGGCGACCGGTCTTGTAGTACTTCTTGGCCGTTCCGGGCGGCAACGGGCGATAGCGGCGGGCGAAGTAATCGCTGACCCGCCAGACGTCTTGGGGCTCGAACTGGCATCCCGCCGTCCGATGGTCGTACTCATCATCGTCATCGAAATTACGATATTGCCAGTGCTCTTTCCAATGGTCCTTGTCTTCATGCCAGTGCTCGGCTCCGGCCAGGGCCGGTACGCTCAAGATTAGGCTTGAAAACAGAGCGCAGGCGAGAAGTATTCGATTTCGCACCGTTTGCATGGGTAACCCGACAGAGGCGGGTGCAAGGGGAATACCGCACTAGCAAAGGAAGGTGCGAAGGTGCGACGGTGCGAAGTGTGCGACCGTGCCGATGTGCGAAGGTGCAGCCGTGTGTTACGGGTCAACGAGCGCGACGATGTCGATCGTGACTCCGGTGCGTGAGTTGTAGACGATCGCAAAGCCATCGACGATGCCGCGCTGGTAATCGCGCGGCAGCGGCACAAGTTGCCCCTGGACGTCAGCGGGAATCGGCTGCATCTTCTTCTGCCAGCCGGGCGGAAGCTTGCCCGTGCGCGCGACCTTCTTCGCCAACCCAGGCGGCAGGCTCCGAGGCGCGCGCGGCGCGTAGTACGTGCCCAGCACCTGGACATCCTTGTCACCGAAATAACAGAAGCCGACATGCTGTTGATGCCTGGGCTTGGCCGAGGCTGGGGCGCTGACGAGCAGTGTCGAGAGCAGCGTGTAGATGAGAAGCTTCTTGTTCTGGGCGAATCGCATGGTGCCTCCACGAAGAACAGGGGCACCGAGGTGCAATGTGCGTACCATGCTCGCCGTGGGCGGGCCGTACGTCAGTAGTTCGTTTTGAGGTCCATGCCGGCGTACATCGAGGCGACCTGATCGCCGTAGCCGTTGAACAGCAGGGTGTTCCGCATGAGGAACTCACCCAGGCGTCGCTCCTTTTCCTGACCGCCACGGGGCGAGGGATCGACCGCTGGATTGACGTTGGCCCAGAACCCGTACGCCTCGGCGTTGGCGAGCTGCCACGTGGTGACGGGCTGCTTGTCCACAAAGCTGATCTTCACAATCGACTTGATCCCCTTGAAGCCGTACTTCCAGGGCACGACGAGCCGCAGCGGCGCGCCGTTGGCGTTGGGAAGCGTCGAGCCGTACACGCCGACCGCCAGAATCGTCAGCGGGTGCATCGCTTCGTCCAGGCGCAGTCCTTCTTTGTACGGCCAGGGGAGGGTAGCGCCGGGCCGCATCCGTTGCGCCTGCATCTCGAGAGGCCGGAAGACGGTCGTGAACTCCACGAATCTAGCGCTGGCGGTCGGTTGGAAGCGGTTCAGCAGATCACCCAGAGGAAAGCCGACCCACGGGATCACCATCGACCATCCTTCGACGCAACGCATGCGGTAGACGCGCTCTTCGAGGGCGTGAGGTTTCACGATGTCTTCGAGGGCGTACACGCCTGGCTTGGCGCAGAGTCCGTTCACGACCACGGACCACGGCTTGGTGCGGAAACCACCGGAGTTCCGGGACGGATCGGGCTTGTCTTCGCCGAACTCCCAGAAATTGTTGTAGGTCGTCACGTCTTTGTATGGCGTGAGCGCGTCGGTCGTCGTGACCATCCTCTTGGTCACCGCGAGCGGGTCGCCCGCGATCGCCGTCTGCGGCGCGCCATCGCTGTCGAGCGCACCGGTCAAGGTGGCCACGGCCGTGAATCCCGCGGCCTTGAGGAAGTCGCGCCGTCCCAGGTACAGACTCTCGGGCGTGATTTCAGAGGAGGGGATGTCGTGAAGGGTCTTGATGAGCATTGTCCCGCTCAGGTCCGCCCAAAGGTGGACAGCACGTCTGCCCGATTAGTATGGCCGACACGGGAGACAGGGCGACATATAATTTGAACCCCATGGCGACGCTCAGCCCCTTCCGTGCGCTCCGGCCCACGTCGGCCGACGCGGCCCGGATTGCCGCCGTTCCCTACGATGTGGTGAACACGGAAGAGGCCCGCGCGCTGGCGGAGGGCAATCCGCTCAGCTTCCTGCGCGTGTCGCGCGCGGAAATCGAGCTGCCGGCCGGCACCGATCCGTATTCCGACGCGGTCTACCGGCGCGCGGCGCAGAACCTCGACAGTCTCAAAAAGTCATCGCTCGTGGTCGAAGACGAGCCGGCGCTCTACTTCTACCGCCTGCGGCAGGGCACCCAAGAGCAGACCGGCATTGCGGGTTGCTTTTCGGTTGACGAGTACGACCGCGACGTCATCAAGAAGCACGAGCGCACGCGGCGCGACAAAGAAGACGATCGGACGCGCCACATCCTGGCGGTGGGGGCACAGACCGGCCCGGTCTTTCTCGTCCACAAGGCGAGCGCCGACATCAGTGGGATCGCGGCCCGGGCGACCGCCGGTGCGCCGCTGTTTGATTTCGAGGCGGTCGACGGCGTGCGCCACACGATCTGGCGGGTCGAGGCCGCCCTTCGCGACAGACTCGTCGAGGCCGTTCGAGCGATTCCGACGCTCTACATCGCGGACGGCCATCATCGCGCGGCCAGCGCTGCTCGAACGCGTGCTGAACGGCGCGACGTGGAAGCCTCGACGTTTCTGGCCGTGGCATTTCCCGACGACCAGGTGCGGATCCTGCCGTACAACCGCATCGTGAAGGATCTGGCGGGGCTGTCGCCCGACGGCTTTCGCAAGGCGGTCGGCGAGCAATTCGAGATGGAGTTCGGGCCCGCGGCGCCAGCCGGCCGTGGCCAGATCTCGATGTATCTCGAACAACGGTGGCACACGCTCCGTCCGAGGGTCAGGCCCGCGGCCGATCCGATTGCGTCGCTCGACGTCAGCGTGCTGCAGGACCGGCTGCTCGGGCCCGTGTTGAACATCACCGATGTGCGCACCGACAAGCGCATCGACTTCGTTGGCGGCGCCCGTGGCACCGCCGAGCTGGCGCGGCTCGTCGATGCGGGCCGGGCCGCCGTGGCGTTCTCAATGTATCCTGTGAGCGTCGCCGATCTGATGGCCGTGTCGGACGCCGGTGCCATCATGCCGCCCAAGAGCACGTGGTTCGAACCTAAACTCAGAGACGGATTGCTTATTCATCTCATATGACTAATACCACTACACATCGTGTCTACAACTTTGCGCCTGGCCCGGCCATGCTGCCGCTGCCGGTGCTCGAGGAAATGCAGCGCAACCTTGTCGCGCTGCCCGGCGTTGGCATGTCGATCCTCGAGGTCAGCCACCGCTCGAAAGTGTTCGAGTCGATTCTCGCGGCTGCCGAGGCTGATATTCGGACGCTCGCCGGCGTCCCGTCGAGCTACCGCATCCTCTTTCTACAGGGCGGCGCCAGCCTGCAGTTCTCGATGGTGCCGATGAACCTGCTGCCGGCAGGGGCGACGGCCGACTACATCGACAGCGGGCGTTTCGCCGACAACGCCATCAAAGAGGCCAAGAAGGTGGGCACGGTCAACGTGGCGGCGAGCACGAAGGCCGAGCAGTACGCGCGCGTGCCATCACAGGCGGATCTGAAGCTGACGCCAGGCGCGGCGTACGTGCACATGACGGCGAATAACACGATCGAGGGGACGGAGAGCAATTGGCTGCCCGACGTGGGCGATCGGCCGCTCGTCAGCGACACGACCTCCAACATGTTCAGCCGTCCCATCGACATCGCACGCCACGGGCTGATTTACGCCGGCGCACAGAAAAACCTCGGTCCCTCTGGCGTCACGCTCGTCATCATCCGAGACGATCTCGTAGCACGATCCGCCGAACGCAAGGCCTCGCTTGGAAGCATGCTGAACTACGCGGTGATGGCCGAGAACAACTCGCTCTACAACACGCCGCCGTGCGGCGCCATCTACGCGCTGGGGCTCGTGATGAAGTGGTTGATCGCGCGTGGCGGACTGGCAGCCATGGCGCAGGCCAATCAACGCAAGGCCGCGAAGCTGTATGCGGAGATCGATCGCACCGGGTTCTATCGAGGCCTCGCACGAAAGGAAGATCGCTCGCTGATGAACGTGACCTTCCGGTTGGCCACCGAGGACCTCGAAAAAGCGTTCGTCAAGGAATCGACGGCCGCGGGGCTCGACGGCCTCAAGGGGCATCGGGCGGCCGGTGGCATGCGCGCGTCGATCTACAACGCGTTCCCCGAGGAGGGTGTCGACGCGCTCGTCGCGTTCATGAAGGACTTCGAACGCCGCAACGGATGAGGAGAGGCGGGAGTCCCTCCCCTCCTTCCTGTGCTACGATCGGGCGGTTTTCTTGGGCGTTCCCCCCGGCACACGCGCGCGGGTCATCCCAAGCAGGTTAATCCTCGGAGGGTAGCGTAGTGCTTGCGTCGCTTGTCATCAGCCTCGTGGCGGCATTCATCCTCATTCAGGTTGCGGTCTTTGGCACCACCATCTATTTGCACCGCACCGCGACACACCGCGCGCTGGTGCTTCATCCCGCCGTGGCCTGGATCTTTCGATTCTCGCTGTGGCTGACGACGGGATTGTCGACCAGGGAATGGGTGGCCGTCCACCGGAAGCACCACGCGTTTACAGACGAGGAAGGCGATCCCCACAGTCCCTACCTGATGGGCTTCTGGTCGGTCCAGCTCGGCAACGTATTCCACTACCTCAAGGAAGCCAAGAACCTGGACGTGGTCGAGCGATACGCAAAGGACATCAAGGACGACTGGTGGGAGCGCACCTTGTTCCGGCACGGCTTGGCCGGTTTGGTGATCGGAACCTCGGCGCTCTGCTCCATCCTCGGCATTGGCTGGGGGCTGCTCGCCGCGGGCATTCACGCGACGATGTACGTCTTCGTGCTGTCGTCTTCCATCAACGGACTCTGCCACGCCGTCGGCTACAAGAATTTCGATAACACGGCCACCAACCTCCGCTGGCTCGCGCTCATCACCGGCGGCGAGGGCCTCCACAACAATCACCACGGGTTCCCCCGCAGTCCCAAGTTCAGCTGGCGCGCCAGCGAGATCGATCCGGCCTGGCCGATCATCAGGCTGCTCATCGCGCTGCACCTCGCGACGCCCTCCAAGACCATCGAAGAAATCGCGGCGTAGCCAGAGGTTCTATGCGAAGCCTTCAGCGATATTGCGCGAGGCTGACGCCGATGAGTCGCGGATCTGATCGCGAAATTTGAAATCCCTCGCGGCCGGGCCGATGGCAGTTACTGCAGACACCTCGCGCTGCAGTTCATACGAAAGCCGCCACGCTATTAGATCTTCGTATCGCCTGGCCACCGCCATGCATGGGCGCTAGCATCGTGTGTACGAGGCTTGGGGCGCCGCCCGAAGCGCCTTGTCGGCCGCGGATTAATGAAGCGCGGTTGTGACGTGTCAGCGCACCTCTAGAACCCCTAGCACCCTTAGAACCTCTAGAACCCTTATGTGGCAGTCTTGGGCCGCCGCCGTCTTCGTCGCCGGCGTCGCCGTCGGAAAGCGGGCGGTTCTGCCTCTTCTGGTGCGCCCGCGACGATCTCGCCGGCGGGCGCCTCGTTGGACGCCGGCTCGGCGAGGAGCGCCTTCCAATGCTCGAGGACCTCGGGCGAGCCGCCATGAATGTCGAGCCACGTGAGCGCGTCGCGGAAGCTGGCGCGGCGGAGGAAAGCGCGCTGGGCGCGAGGCGGCGCGGCCAGTTCGTGTAGCCGTTGCTGCAGACCAAGGATCTGCTGTAACCGTTCGATGTCTCGTCGCGCAAGCGGCAGTTCGCCGAGCCGCGGGCCCTGCCTGCGCCCGTCTTCGGTTCGGACCGTCTGCAAGCGCACGCCGAGCGGCACGAGCAGGCTGCCCAGAAGAATCGGGTTGGTGAGGGTGTCGGGCGTCGACTCGAACCGATGGCGATACTGATCCAGCGCCGCGAGCGAGCGCCACAACGGCTCGCCGGCTCCCCTCTGGAGCTCGGCTGACACCGGTTCGAGCAGACCGATCCCGGCAAGGTGGCGGAACGTCTTCTCGGCCGCCCCGGCGCGGAGAATCTTGTAGTACTCCTCCAGCAGTCGCGGCGGCGCGCTCTTCGCAATCTCGTGTCGATGGGTGGCGATGGCGTCGAGCACGGCCGGGTCGATCGTGAAGTCGAGCCGCGCGGCGAGTGCGACCGCGCGGAGCATCCGCACGGGGTCCTCTCGCAGCCGCACGTCCGGATCGCCGATAGCCCGTACGACGCGAGCCGTCAGGTCATCGAGACCGCCGACGTAGTCGATGATCGAAAAGGTCGCGACGTCGTAGAAGAGCGCGTTCAGAGTGAAGTCGCGACGAAAGGCATCTTGCTCAGGTGTGCCGAACGTGTTGTCGTGGTGAATGAGATGCTGGCCTGCGGCCGTGGTCGGGTCTGGCGCCGGCACGCCGTCCTGAACGATCTCTTCGCCGGGCGCGACCTGGCGCCGGAATGTCGCGACCTCAATCACCTTGGTGCCGAACTTGACGTGCGCCAGCCGGAACCGCCGGCCGATGATCCAGCAGTTCCGAAACAGCTTCTTGACCTGCTG
Source organism: Vicinamibacterales bacterium (assembly GCA_049679965.1). Lineage (GTDB taxonomy): Bacteria > Acidobacteriota > Vicinamibacteria > Vicinamibacterales > CAVVIG01 > 2-12-FULL-65-11. Next base: position 15,126 of record JBAUGX010000198.1, on the reverse strand, counting down.
GGGATGCGCCGACGTGCCAATGTCGAAATCCTTCGGGCGGCGGCCGAGCAGGAGGTCGCGGACGCTGCCGCCGACCAGATACGCGAGGTGGTTGAAGGACCGAAGCCGGTACAGGACCTTGAGGGCGTCGGGGTCGATGTCTCGACGCGAGATCGGGTGATCGGCGCGGGACACAATCCTCGGGGCAACCATTGGCGAGGATTGTACCAAACCGTGAATTGCTGATTGCGGATTGTTGACTGCGGATTGCCTCAGGATTGCCGATTGGCCATGGCGTTTCCCCGCAAATCATCAATCACCAATCGCCAATCATCAATGTTTCGCGTCTTTCCAATTCTCGCCAATGCCTACGTCGACGGTGAGGGGGACCTTCAACGTGGCGGCTGACTGCATCCGATGCCGCACCACCTCGGCGATGGCCTCCGCCCGTTCCTGTCGGACCTCGAACAGCAGTTCGTCGTGGACCGTGAGAATCATGCGCGCGCCGGCGTCGCCGGCGAGCGCCTGATGGACGTCGATCATCGCGCGCTTCATGATGTCGGCAGCCGTGCCCTGAATCGGCATGTTCACGGCTTCGCGCTCGGCCGCCGACCGCCGCTGGAAGTCCCGGCTCGTCAGCTCCGGGACGAGCCGCCGTCGGCCGTACAGCGTCTTGACCATGCCGGTCACGCGCGCCTCCTCGAGCGTCCGGTCGATGAACTGCCGCACGCGCGGGAAGCCGGCGAAGTACGCGTCGATGATCTCCTGCGCCGCCTGCGGTGTCACGCCGATGTCCTTTGACAACGTGAACGCCGTCTTGCCGTAGAGCAGCGCGTAGTTGATCATCTTCGCGCGCCGCCGCAGCTCCTGCTTGCCGAGGCCGCTGTCGGTGCCGAACACCTTGAGCGCCGTCTGATCGTGGATGTCATCGCCGCGCTTGAACGCCTCGATGAGCGTGTCATCGCCGGCAAGGTGAGCAAGGACCCGGAGCTCGATCTGCGAGTAGTCGGCCGAAATCAGGACGTATCCCGGCTCGGCGACAAACGCGCGCCGGATCTCGCGGCCGAGCTCGGTCCGGATCGGGATGTTCTGCAGATTCGGATCGCTGCTGCTGAGCCGGCCGGTCGCGGCGACCGCCTGATTGAACGACGTGTGCACCCGGCCCGTCTCGGAATTGACCAGCTGCGGCAGGGCGTCGATATAGGTGCCCTTGAGCTTCATGAGCGCGCGCCAGTCGAGAATGAGCCGCGGCAGCTCGTGGCCGAGCGCCAGCTCCTCCAGAACCTCGACAGCGGTCGACGGGGTTCGCGTGGCGCCGGTGCGCTTCAGCACCGGCAGCTTCAGCTTCTCGAACAGAATCTCCGAGAGCTGCTTGGGCGAGTTGATGTTGAACTCGCCGCCGGCGATTCGGAAGATCTCCGTCGTGCGTTGCGCGAGCTCCTGCTCGAGCTGCCGCGACTGCGCGAGAAGTGCGGCGGTGTCAATTCGGACCCCGGCGCGCTCGATGTCGATGAGGACCGGGACGAGCGGCAGCTCGAGCGTGCGATACACCTCGCTGAGTCCCTCCCTGGTGAGCAGACTGCTCAGGACCGGCGCGAGCTGACCAGCGAGATCGGCGCGCTCGCAGGCGTAGTCGAGCGCCGCTTCGACCGGCACGTCGGCCAGAGACACCGCCTTGGCACCCTTGCCGCACACGTCTTCGAGCGTCAGCGCGCGGTAGCTGGTGTGCTCGAGCGCGAGATCCTCGAGGTTGTGACCGGACCGTGTGGCATCGACCAGATAGCTGGCAATCATCGTGTCGATCTCGAGACCGGCAAGATGGACGTTGCGACGCGCCAGGAGGATGGCGTCGAACTTCAGGTCATGTCCAATCTTGAGCAGGTCTTGGTTTTCGAGAGCGGGCCGCAGTCGATCTAGCGCGACCTCGAGGGGCACTGATCCGGCGGCCCCGAGCGCCCGGTGACCGACCGGCACATAATCGCCGTCTCGGGTCTTGGTCGAGAACGCCAGGCCGACAATCGAGGCGGTCATCGCGGAGCCGCTGTCGGCGATGACGCGTAGCCCGAACCGGCCGCTCTTCTCGAGCCGCACGGCCAGCGCGTCGAGCTCCTCCGCCGTGTTGACGATGCGGTACGCCTTGGAGGTGGTGGCGGCCGTCGGTGCGTACTCGGCCGCCAGGCTCCGGAATCCGAGGTTGTTGAAGATCTCAAACAAGGCTTGGCGCCGCGGGCCGCCGTACCTGAGGGCCTCGGGGTCGAAGGCGACCGGCACGTCGGTCCGGATCCGCGCCAGTTCCCGGCTTTGACGAGCGGCCTCGATGTTGGCGACGAGAGCCTCACGGTACCGTTTCTGCGGTATTTCGGCCGCATGCGCGATCAGTTCGTCGAGCGACCCGTACGTGGTGATAAGCTCCCGCGCGCCCTTTTCGCCGATGCCAGGCACTCCCTTGATGTTGTCGATGGTGTCGCCCATCAGGGCCAGCACGTCGACGACCTGGTCGGGAGCGACGCCGAATTTCTCCTTCACGCCCGCACGGTCGCACCACGTGCCTTCGTCGCGCGGGTTGAAGACGCGGACGCCGTCACCGACGAGCTGGAAGAAGTCTTTGTCGCCCGTCACGATCACGACGTCAAAGCCACCCGCCACCGCCTTGTCCGTCAACGTGCCTATCACATCGTCGGCCTCGTAGCGCTCGGAGGTGAGGATCGGCACGCCCAGCGCCTCGCAGGCGGCATGCACCATCGGGATCTGCTCGGCGAGCTCGCCGGGCATGGGCGCGCGATTGGCCTTGTAGACCGCCGAGATGTCGTCGCGAATGGTCTGTCCCGGCAGGTCGAACGACGCGGCGATATGTGTGGGCTTCTGCTCGTTGAGCAGCTTTCGCAGCATGGTGACGAAGATGTAGACGGCGTTGGTCGGTCGTCCTTTGGCGTCGCGAAGCAGGCCGCCTTCGGCCGTGCGGACCGGCGCGTGGTAGGCCCGGTACATCTGCGAGCTGCCGTCGATGAAATAGATCGTGGGGCGGGGGGACATGCGCGCGGGAGTGGCGAGGAAATTTGTACTATATCATTGCCGGTCATGCGGATCGGTGCGACCGCCATCGTCCAGGCGACGCTGTGTCTCGCGCTTGCCTTCGCGGCGACCGCATGCGGCGGCGGCAGTCTCTTCCGCCAGTACGAGTACGAGGAAGAGGTCTACCTCTCGCTCGACGGCACGGCGGTCGTCTTCGTCAACAGCTCGATTCCGGCACTGAACGCGCTGCGTGGCGCGTCGTTCGATACGCGACCCAACGCGCCAGTTGATCGAGCCGCCGTGCGCGCCTATTTTTCGACGCCAGTGACGCGGGTGACCGACATCGGCACCTCGCGTCGGGCCAACCGGTCGTTCGTCCGCGTGAGAATCGAGGTGGACGATGTGCGTCGCCTGGGGGAAGCACCGGCGTTTGCGTGGTCGAGCTACGAGCTGACGCGGGCGGGCGAGGCGTACGTCTTCCGGCAGTCGATTGGCCGTGCGGCAGGCAGCGAGGTGGGCAACGTCGGCTGGACGGGCGGCGAGATCGTCGCGTTCCGTCTGCACCTGCCGAGCCGCGTCACCTTTCACAACACCGCCGATGGACCGCTGCGGGGCAACATCCTCCGGTGGGAACAGCCGCTCGCCGACAGGCTGCGAGGAGCGCCTCTGATGCGAGGCGGCATCGCGCTCGAGGCGCTCGAGGCACGCCTGGAAACGACGTCGATTCTCTATCGGACGCTGTGGCTGTTCGGCTGGACCCTGCTCGCCGTCGCGGTCACGTGTGCTCTCACGATTTGGCTGATCGTCCGCCGAAACGTCAAAACCGCCGAGGTGTAGTCATGCACGCATCCTCTGATCAGTTCGGCGCCAAACCGGCAGTTCTGCGCTGCTCCCGTTGCGGTAAGTACGTGGACTGGGAGGAGGCGCAGGTCCAGATCGTCTGCGCGTGCCGTCCGCGCATCGAGTTGCCGCCGGTCATGGTCCGGGAAGCGACCGACGCCGATCGGGCGGCGGCCCGCGAGCTGTTCGAGCGCGACTACGGCCGGACGAAGATCGTGGCGTTCGGCGAGCTGATGGACATTGATCAGATGCCCGCGCTCGTCGCCATCATGTACAACGACCCATCGGGCGCGCTCGCGTACCGCACGCTCGGCAACGCCCTCCACATCGTGGCCTTGGCGACCGATCCGATGTGGCAGCGGTCCGGCGTGGGCAGCTACCTGCTCGCCGAAGCCGAGCTGATCGCGCGGCGCCTTCGCCTCGAGCGCATCGTCGTCTCGACGTCCAACGACAATCTGCCCGCCCTATATTTCTATCAGCGCCGGGGTTACCGGCTGACCGACCTCGTTCGCGACGGCGTGGTTGCGCACACCCACAGCCAGCAGGCCGGATTTGCCGGCATCCCCGTCAGAGACGAGATCAGGCTCGAGAAGAGCATCGGGTCGTGAAGGAGTATCCGTACTGGTGGGAGGCCGTTCCGAACTTGAAACTGAAAAGTCAGAAGTCAGAAGTTCGGACAGAGGCGCCTTTGCTGCCGGCCAGGGTCGATGTGGCCATCATCGGTGCGGGGTACACGGGTCTGTCGGCCGCGCGGCACCTGGCCCGGACCGGAGCCTCGGTCGTCGTGCTCGAACGCGAGGACGTCGGGTGGGGCGCCAGCTCGCGCAACGGCGGTCAGGTACTCACAGGCCTGAAGCTCGATCCCGCTACGCTGGTGGAGCGGTACGGCGAATCGGCCGCGCGACGGCTGTTCGACGCCTCGATCGAGTCGATCGAGCGTCTCGAGACGCTCATCGCCAGCGAAGCCATCGACTGCGGATACAGGCGGAGCGGCCACGTGCACGCGGCGTGTAAGGCATCGCACTTCGAAGGTCTCCGCGAGGAGCAGGCGCTGCTCGCGCGCGTGTTTGGACATCGCGTCGAGATCGTGCCGCGCAGCGAACAACGATCCGAACTTGGCAGCGACGCCTATCACGGGCTGCTGGTGGACGAACGGAGCGGGTCCCTCGACCCGGCGCGCTACGTCCAGGGACTGGCCGAAGCGGCCGCCCGAGCCGGCGCCACGGTCGTGACGGCGACGCCGGTCGAGCGCGTCACGCCTCCCCGTGCGGGCGCCAAGCATTGGCGGGTGGCGACGTCAATCGGCGAGGTCGAGGCCACTGATGTGCTGATGGCGACCAATGGCTACACCAATGGCGCGCTGCCGGCGTTACAGCGACGCTTCGTGCCCGTCGGCAGCTACATCATCACGACCGAGCCGCTGCCCGACCAGAGGGCCATGGCGATCTTGCCCACGCGACGCATGGCGTTCGACTCCCGGCACTTCCTGCACTATTTTCGCGTCACCGACGATCGGCGGCTGCTCTTCGGTGGCCGCGCCGAGTTCAGCCGGCCGGCGCCAGACACGACGCACCGGGCCGCAGACATCCTGCGCCGGGACATGCTCACGGTATTCCCAGAGCTCTCTGCCGTTGCCATCGACTATGCCTGGGGCGGGAACGTCGCCTTCACGCGCGACGAGCTGCCGCATGCCGGCCGGCTGGACGGGGCGTACTACGCGGGCGGCTATGCCGGGCATGGCATCGCGATGGCCACCACGCTCGGCGAGCTCGTTGCCCGCCGCATCGCCGGCGAGCCGATCGATCATCCCTTGATGAACGACCGCTTTTCTGCGATTCCCTTCTACAACGGCCGGCCCTGGTTCTTGCCACTCGTCGGGATGTACTACAGACTCCTTGACGCTGTTGACTGAGCGGATAGTCGCTGCGAGCCATCGCCGCGAGCGAATCGAGCGAGCGGTGGCAGGCGGCGGGGGTGGGGCCCTGCCGCAAAGTGATAAATGATGACACCCGTCACCTCGCGCCCCTCCCTCGACCCCACGCCCGACGAGCTGCGGGCGATGGCCGATGAAGTGGTCGCGCGCTGTATCGAACACATCGCGAGCGCCGGCGAGCAGCCGAGCCGCGGCGCTCTCGATGCGGCAGCGCTCTCGCTCTGCCGGGCGATGCGCGAGCCAGCGCCCGAAGCAGGCACGGCGCTCGGACCGCTGCTCGATCGCCTGTTTGCCGATTACATCCCGCGCTCGTTCACCACCATCGGACCCGGCTATCTTGCCTATATTCCCGGCGGCGGCCTGTTTCCGGCGGCGCTCGCCGACTTCATCACCGCCACGACGAATCGATTCACGGGGATCTGGCAGGCGGCGCCCGCGCTCGTGCAGCTCGAGGCGAACGCGCTCGACTGGCTGCGTGACTGGATGAGGTTTCCCGAGACCACCCGCGGGTTGTTCACGACCGGCGGATCGATGGCGACCTTCAGCGCTATCGTGTGCGCGCGCGAGCGACATCTGGGGCCGGACATCCGGCGCGGCGTGCTCTACACGTCGGATCAAGCGCATCACTCGGTCGCGAAGTCTGCCAGGCTCGCGGGCATCATGCCCGACCGAGTTCGCCCTGTTCGATCGGACTCCCGCTATCGTCTCGATGTCGATGGGCTCGTCCCTGCCATTGAGGCGGACCGGCGGGCGGGTCTCATGCCGTTTGCGGTCGTATCCGCAGCCGGTACGACGAACACCGGCGCCATCGACCCGCTCGATGCGATCGCCGATGTGTGCGCGCGCGAAGGGCTGTGGCACCACGTGGACGGCGCCTACGGGGCCTTCTTCTATGTATGTGAGGAGCTGCGGGCCTCCCTGCAAGGACTGTCGCGAGCGGACTCGCTGACGCTCGATCCGCACAAAGGCATGTTCCTGCCGTACGGGACAGGCGCACTCCTCGTGCGAGACGGCGCCGCTCTTCGGGCGGCGCACGAGGTCTCGGCCGCGTACCTGCCCGCGGCGCCGGATCCGGACGAGTTCTACGACCCCTGCCAGCACGGCCCGGACCTCTCGCGGTCGTTCCCGGGCCTGCGTGTGTGGTTGTCGATCAAGTTGTTCGGGTCGGCCGCGTTTCGCGCGGCCGTCGCCGAGAAGCGTCAACTGGCGGTCGATGCCTGGCACCGCATCGCGACGCTCCCGGGCATCATCATCGACGCCGAACCGGAGCTGTCATTGTTTGCGTTTCATCTGACGTGGCCGGGTGCGACGCGCGGGGAAGAGGATGCCGCCACCAAGGCGCTGCTTGAGAAGACCACAGCGAGAGGCCGGGTGATGGTGACCGGCTGCACGGCGCAGGGCCGGTTTCTGGCGCGCGTGTGCGTGCTCAGTTTCCGCACGCACCAGCCGCACATCGACGCCCTTGTCGAGGACCTCGCCGCATCAATTCGAGAGATTGTGCCCGACGCGTAACCCGTGGGATCCGGCTTCAACCGGATTGGCAACCCGTGGGATCCGGCTTTAGCCGGATTGGTCCGCCTGAAGGCGCAGCCCACGTACTCGGTCAGCGAGCACTCGCTGACGTCCGCGCGAGCGTTACCCCAGAGGATGCTGACATCGACTCGTAGTAGCCCACAAAGCGCTGAGGTTCAGGGGACGCGTACGACTTGAGGTTCTCGGCCCAGCGGAAGGCGATGGGCTGGAAGCGGAGCTCGACATCGATCTGGAATGGCCCGGCGCCTGCTGCCGCGCCGACCAGATAACGAATGCGGTCGCCGTCGCCGCTGAAATCGGCGTCCTGCGAAGCGGGGCCGACAACCGCGATGTCGGGCACGGCCGTGGCCTTGTCGAAGCCTCGCGGGAGAAGGCGATTGTCCTTGAGGAAGCGCACGGCGCTCAGCAGCCCGGTCGTGGGATTGCCTGAGGTGTCGCCCATGACTGCTTCATAGATCTGCACCTCGTCTGGGCGGCTGATCTGCGTGTAGTGCGGCTCGACGCGCCCCTGGTCTGCGTCGTTGTCGTTCCCCTGGATGGAACCGCTCGGAGCGAGACCGCCCGACTCGAAGACCGTCGTGCCCGTCCGGTCGCGAACCGTCAGATGCAGCCAGACGCGGCGCGACGGGTAACCGGTCGGCAGCTTGTGGCCCGTCAGGTTGCGCACCGCCACATCAATCGCCAGCTGCGCGCCTGAGAGCTCCGCCCGCTCGATCGACACGGAGGCGGTCTGCGATTGCAGGTATTCGACCGTGCGTCGGGCAGCCGCGTCGAGCTCCTGCGACGGAGCCGCCACCCCCAACTCGGCGCGATAGCGGTTGAGCATCCGCAGCATGAAGAAATTGCCACCGACGAACGTGTGCCTCGACACGCCCGCTCGCGGCTCACCCAGCACGGAGGCTGCCGGCGTGTCCTCTTGAACGACCGGCATATGACACGCCTGGCAGCTCTTCTCCTCGCGAAATGCGCTGTGCTGCCACTCGGCGAACGGCATCTGTTCGGGCAGCCGCCCGATCGGCGCGCCGCCCGGACCGAGCGCCTGCGTGATGAGGGTATGACACGTCGCGCACAACTCCGACTGCCTGACGTGCATCCCCTGGGTCGGCTGGAAGGCCGCGGCCGACCGCATGATGGTGGTGCGTCCTTTGTCGATTTCGAACGGACCAAAGATCGGCCGCGGCCCGCCCGTCGGCGCCGTGTTGATGACGAACCCGCCGGTGAAGCTCTCCGGCGTGCCGAGCTTCTCGGCCGTGATCTGATGACACGCCGTGCAGGACACGCCGTCATGGGCCAGCACGTCCAGAGGTGATGTCCGGCTGACCACGGGGAGGTGCGCGAAGATCTCGCCCTCGCGGCCGTCCGCCTTCGCCTGGGTCCGAGCCATCGGCATGTGGCAGATCGAGCATTCGTCTTCGATCGCGGCGCGGGCCGTCGGGTGATCCGTGATTTCGCGGCGGACGCCGGCCTGCCAATATGGATCGCGGGCGGCGTTGGCCATCATCGTCGCCCCCCAGTTCGAGCCGATCGAGATGTCCTCGCCAGACGAGGTGGTGAGCTGGTTGTGGCAGGCGACACACGCGCTCGACGGCTCGAACAGCGCCACCGGCTGCGTGACCCGCGCGCCGGCCTGCGGTCCGGTTTGCGGTGCCGCGGTCGTCGTCACCAGGCCCATCGAGAGCAGCCATACGGCGGCGCAAAGAGAGAGCAGTGTCCTTGTCACTTGCACCTGGTCCTCACCAACCGTCGAACAGCCCGCCATCGAACCAGTCCCACAAGAGGTACACCATGAACGTCTTGCTGCGCGTGTCGCGCTCGTTGACGGGAATCCGCACACCGGCATTCACCAGAATGTGCTGCCGCGTGCTGAGGCTCACCTGCACCTGTGGCAGCAGATCCCACGCGGGCGTTTCGCCGGCGGCCAGCTCGCGTGCGCCGAGCAGCTCGAGCATGGGCGACCACGCACGGCCGAATCGATTCTGGACGTACGTCTTGCCGACCGCCACTCGCCAGAACGCCTCGTTGTTGGCGCCGGCTGTCGCGATCGGGAACTCGAGTCCGGTGTGCGCGTGGAAGAAGCCGTCGCGCGGCAGCATCTGACTGAGCGTCAGGAACGGCTCGAAGATCGTGGCGCCGCCGCCCAGGCCCAACTGCTCCTTGCCCGTCGGGAACGTCATTTCGCTGCCCGTGCTCAGAATCGACCCGCGGCTCAGGCTGTCGAAGAGCACGTGCTTGTAGGCGAGGGCGATGTCGCCGAGCCCCTGGCTCCAGCCGCCGGCTGCGCCTTCCTGCACGTTGAACGGCACGATGACCTCGTACTGGCCGCGCGCGCCGAGGCGATGCTCGTAGAGAAACTTGCTGCCGATGGACCCGGTCCCGCTGGCCTGCACGCTTGTGGTCACCACGGCCTCGTTCTCGGGGAACGCTTTCTCGGTGACCAGCGGGCGCGGCAGGTTCAAGTCGCCGCGCGGCCAGTTCGGTTCGGGGCAGAACCCTCGAACGTATCCGAGGACCCGGGCGATCTCCTGCTCGGTGAGCGCGTCGCCGAAGGCGGGCATCATCCGATTGAACGCCCGGACGGGCCCGCCCTGGTGGATGATCGCCGTCCAATCCGGATCCGCCTCCGGTGTCGCGAAGGAGCAGTCGCTGAAATCAGGCACCGGAGTCTCGAACCCGACGACGATTCTCGGTGAGCCCTTGCCGTCAGGTCCGTGGCACGCGGCGCAGGTTGCGCGGTAGAGCTCCTCGCCCGTGCGCTCGCGCCGCGCCGCAGCGGCCGCGGTCTGCGCGTGAACGGCCGGCACGGCGATCGCCAGGTGGGCGAACAGAAGCGCCGAGAACAGCATCCCTATTGATCGAGTGATGTGTGATGACACGAACCGAACGCATCATACCGGTGGGTTGCCGAATATCGGAACTCTGATATTGAGAATGACAATCAGAACGAGCGGCGGAGGGTCAGCCCGGGAACACGCGATCGAAATTGCCGCCGAGGATCTTCTGCCGCACGTCCGCGGACGCGCCGATCTCGTCAAGCGCGGAGGTCTGCTGCTCGAACACGTCGGCGACCCATCCGCGCGGAAAGAACGACGAGTCGGTGCCAAAGAGCAACCGATCCGGACCGACGACCGACAGCGCCTGTCGGAAGACGCCGGCGAGCGTGAGGCCGGGGTGGTACTTGATCCAGCCGTTCGAGCTCGAGGTGTCGAGCAGCACGTTGGGGCAGAGGTCGGCGACCATCAACGCCTCGCGAAACATCCCCGCGCCGAAGTGCGGAACGATGATGGGAAGGGTCGGATAGGCGAGCGCCAGCGCGTGGATGTCGAGCGGATTGCCGAAACGGATGTCGAAAGGGCTGGGTAGCCCCAGTTTCTTGCGCACGCCGACCGTGAGAATGCCGCAGTGGATGAACAGCGCGGTGTGGGGGCGCGCGGCGGCAAGCTCCAAGAGCTGACGCACGCGCTCGTCCTGGATGGCGTAGCGATGCATGGCTGGAAACAGACAGACGACACGCAGCCCGCCCCGATCGATCGCGGTGGCCGCGGTCGCGGCCGCGTCTGGCTGTGTGGGGTCGACCATGAAGAAGCCGACGAAGCGTCGGGGGTGCCGCTGGACGGCCGTGACGACCGACCCTGCGTCGCCCGGCACGCTGGCAATGAGCGCCGCCCGCGACACGCCTGCGCGATCCAGTTCGCTCACCCATCGGTCGGCGAGCTCTTCCGGGGAGCCGGGCGCGTCCCACCCGAGCCTGCCGATCGCCGCATCCGCTGGCACGACAGTCCGCAGAGGGCTCGCGGGGCCGGCGTCCTTCAGTCCCTTCCCGAGTGCGGCGAAGAAGGCGGTGGAGAAGAAGTGGCAGTGGGCGTCGTTCACGAGGGCCATCGGATCAGCTCGGCGGCTCGCCGAGGCCGGCGTACTGCGTCTTCTGACAGGACGGGCACAGGCCGTGAGAGAACTGCGTTTCCGATCTCCGCGAGATGAATCGCTCGAGGTGCTCCCACTCGCCCGACTCGTTTCGGATGGATTTGCAGAACGAACAGATTTGGAGCAATCCTTCGAGCGCGTGCACCTCCCGGCGGAGTGCGCGCTCGTGCTCCGACAGCCGTGCGAACCAGAGCGCCATGAAGACAATCACGGCTCCGCGGAATGCCGTGGTCACCAGGAGTTCAGTCGTATCCCCAACCTGCCCCTCCGACAGCATCGTGAGCGTGAATGTGAGATGGGCGATCGGGATCACGAGGGCCAATGTCAGGGCCGGCCACCGACCGGAGTACCAGGCGGCCAGGCTCACCGGAATGACATAGACGACTGGAAACTGGGCATAGGCCCCGGTGACATACTCGATCCAGAGCAGCGGCAGGGCAATCGCAATCCACCACGCGGCATGCATGTGGCCAGCCGGCAACAGCCACCACGGAGGGCGGCGCTTAGACGTGGTCACAAGGCGACACTTTCTATCAGGCTTCGGATCATCAGATCTCGCGGGTGATCGCGTCGCTCATCTGCGCGGTGGTGCTGCCGCCGCCGAGGTCCGGTGTCCGGATCTTGCCTCCCGCGACGACGCGCTCGATGGCGCCGAGCACCTTGTCGTGCAGATCGGGACGGCCGAGATGATCGAGCATCAGCGCTCCGGCCCAGATGGCCCCGATCGGGTTGGCGATCCCCTTGCCGGCGATGTCGGGCGCCGAGCCATGAATCGGCTCGAACATCGACGGATGCTTCCGCTCGGGGTTGATATTGGCGCCCGGCGCGATGCCAAGGCTTCCGGAGATCGCCGATCCGATGTCTGTGAGGATATCCCCGAACAGATTCGACGCGACGATGACGTCGAGCGTCTGCGGGTGGGTCACCATGCGCGCGGCGAGCGCATCGACGTGGTACTTCGTGTACGCGATTGACGCGTAGTCCTTGTGCACGATGTCGGCGACTTCGTCCCAGAACACCATGGAGTGCACGAGCGCGTTCGACTTGGTGGCGCTCGCCAGCATCTTTCGCGGCCGTGTGGCCGCGATCTCGAAGGCATACCGGATGATGCGCTCGGTCCCGTGGCGGGTGAAGACGCCCGTCTGTTCCGCGACCTCGTGTGTTCTGCCGGCATGCACGCGCCCGCCGACGCCCGCATATTCGCCTTCGGAGTTCTCGCGGACGCAGACCATGTTGATATCGGCCGCGCCGCGGTTCGCGAGCGGCGAGGTGAGTCCCGGCAGCAGGCGCATCGGCCGCAGGTTGACGTATTGATCGAAGCGCTGGCGGATCGCCAGGATCATGGCGGCTGTGGTGCGATCGGGCACGCTCGGCGCGCCGAATGCGCCGAAGTAGATCGCGTCGAACTTCGCGAGCTTGTCGAAGGCGCCCTCTTCCATCATCCGCTGATGCTTGAGGTAGTACTCGCAGCCCCAGGGCATTTCGGTGAACTCGAGGGCAGCGCCGCTCCCGCGCGTCGCGGCCTCGAGCACGGCGAGCCCCGCCGGGACGACTTCCTTGCCGATGCCGTCCCCCGCAATCACTGCAATTCGATGAATAGTCATAGATGAGCAGTCAGGGCAAGTGCCTGGCGAACCGGTTCTTGCCGTCCACCAGGATCATCTGGGGGACCACAGGTTCGTCGGCGAGGTAGAACGCAGCGATGATCACGAGATCGCCAACCTGAAAATGCCTGGCGCCGGCACCATTGATGATGATCTGTCCAGAACCCTCCGGCGCAGGAACAGCGTACGTCTCGATCCGCTGCCCATTGGTGACGTTCCAGACAGCCACCTGCTCGCCCGCCACGATGCCGGTCAGTTTCATCAGCGCCTCATCAATGCTGATGCTGCCGATGTAGTTGACGTTGGCATCGGTCACCGTGGCGCGATGGATTTTCGACTTGCAGATGATTCGTAGCTTCACGATTTCCTTGTCTCCGCAGGCGGAGTGCTCAGCAGATTGTCGATAAGCCGGGTCGAGCCGGCCCAGAGGGCACCGGCCACGAGCACGGGTCCGGCTATCCGATCGACAGGCTGCAGGTCGTTCGGATCCACGATTTCGAGATATTCCAGCCGGAGCGACCCGTCGGGAGGAATCTCAGCGTTCGCCTTGGCCTTCACGAAGTGGACGTCTCTGGCGCCGGCGGCGATCTGATGGTCGGCCTCGCGAAGCGCTCGAAAGAGCGCCGTCGCCAACTGACGCTCAACAGGCCCCAGCTGCCGGTTCCGGGAGCTCATCGCCAGGCCATCCGGCTCGCGAACGGTCGGCACGCCGACAATCTGCACCGGTACGTTGAAGTCAGAGACGAGGCGTCGAATGATCGCCAGCTGCTGGGCGTCCTTCTCACCAAAATAGGCGCGATCGGGTTGGACGATTTCGAACAGCTTCAGGACGATTGTCGCCATGCCGGGGAAGTGGCCGGGACGATAGGGCCCGCAGAGGTGATCCGCCAGGTGACCGACGTCCACGGTGCAGGAGGGCTTGGTCGGATAGATCTGTTCGACCGGCGGTGCGAACACGAAATCGACACCGAGCGCGCCGCAGAGCTGCTGGTCGGTCTCAAGGGTGCGGGGATAGCGACGCAGATCGTCCTCGCGGTCGAACTGCAGAGGATTGACGAAGATGCTGACGGTCACGGACTGGCCATCCCCTCGCGCCTGCTCGATGAGCCGCGCGTGGCCCGCGTGCAGGGCGCCCATGGTCGGCACCAGGCCGATGCTCGCGCCGGAGTGGCGGAGTTGCAGGAGCCGCTCGCGGAGCCCCGCGATCGAATCGACGATCTCCGCATTCATGACGCCGTGGGCGCGTCGGCGGCCGGCGCGACCGGCACCGGATAACGGCCCGCCCGAACGTCTTCGACGTACTCCTGCGCGGCTTTGACGACCGTCTCCCCCAAGTGGGCGTATTGTTTCACGAACGGCGGCACGAAACGGTCGAAAAGGCCCAGCATGTCGTAGCTGACGAGCACCTGGCCGTCGCAGTCCGGCCCGGCGCCGATACCGATGGTCGGGATGCCCACCTGGGCCGTGACGGTTCGCGCGAGCGCCGAAGGAATCGACTCGAGCACGAGCGCAAACGCGCCAGCCTGCTCAAGCGCCACCGCGTCGGCCAGAATCGCGTCAATCTCCTGGGGCCTGGTGCCGCGCTTGGCGTAGCCGCCCATCTGATGGACCGATTGCGGCTGCACGCCCAGATGGCCCATCACGGGAATGCCGACGTCGACCAGCCGCGTGACGACCTCGATCACCGGACGTCCGCCCTCGAGCTTGACGGCGGCGGCGCCGCCTTCCTGCATCAACCGGCCCGCGTTCCTCACGGCTTCCGCGACGCTGACCTGAAACGTGAGGAAGGGCATGTCGGCGATGACCAGCGCCCGCTCGGTGCCTCGGCTGACGGCGGCCGTGTGGTGAATCATGGCGTCGAGCGTCACGGGCAGCGTGGTCTCGTGGCCGAGCACCACCATGCCGAGCGAGTCGCCGACGAGCAGCGCGTCGAGGCCCGCCCGATCGAAGAGCCGCGCCATCGTCGCGTCGTACGCCGTCAGCATCGTGATCTTTTCGGATCGCCGCTTCATCTTCCTGAAGTCAGGCACACGAATTCGGTTGGTATTCATGGGTTCTCAGCCTTCTAGATCGTCAAGGACCCGAACCGATCGCCGATTGAAGCGCGCGCACACTCGCTTCCGGTAGATCACGCTCGCGTGCGATCTCGATCAGCCGTCTCGCAGCCGCGACGTACAGCGCCGAGACCGTCGGGGGCGCCTTGTCGAGCGCCTCCATGTGAGCCGCCACGGTCTCCGCGTCGCCTCTGGCGATTGGGCCGGTCAGGGCGGCCGATGGTCCGTTGGCGAACAGATTGTCCACGCT
>JBAUGX010000197.1:0-4187 GCA_049679965.1 Vicinamibacterales bacterium | reverse complement strand
GCCGCGATCCTCGGCACGCCGCTGGCCCAGGCGCAAGGGCCCGCGGCCGCGGCGCCGCCTGCACAGCAGGCCCCCGCCATCTTCACGCAATGGCGATCGCAGACCGCCGGGCAGAAGTTCCGCGCCTTGGTGCGCGCCGGCGCCAATCTCGGCATCCAGGAGCTCGCGCTGCCCGCCATTCATCCGCGGCAGGTGGTGGCCCGCGTCGAGGCGGCGCAGGCCTGTTACTCGCAGTTGAACGGCGCCCTGAACGGCAACGCGCCGATGATGCCGTTCGTGTTCGGCCACGGCGCGGTGGCGAGGGTCGTCGAAGTCGGGCCGCAGGTCAAGCGCGTTCAGGCCGGCGACCGCATCATCATCGTCGTCACGGGCAACTGCGGCACGTGCTACCAGTGCCTCCGCGGCAAGGCGGCCAATTGTCAGGCGGCGGCCGGCCGCCCGCAGCTCATCACCGGGACGATGCCCGACGGCACGCCGGTGGCGCCACAGGGAAACCTGGGCGGCTTCGCCGAGATGACCGTCGCATGGGAAGAGATGGTGGTGCCGATCCGCAGCAGCCACGACGCCGCCGAGCTGTCGAACCTGGCCTGTGTCGCCATGACCGGACTGGGGATGACGATGGCACGGGCGCCGGTGGAACCAGGCTCGAGCGTCGTGCTGTTCGGCGCCGGTCCGATTGGCGTCGCCGCGGTGCAGGGCGCACGCATCATGGGCGCCTCGCAGATCATCGTCGTCGAGCCGATCCGCTACCGGCGCGAGCTCGCGCAGAAGGTGGGCGCCACCGCGGTGCTCGACCCGAACGACTTTGCCGACGGGAATGCGCTGACTACGCGCCTGCGGCAGATGACCGACTGGACCGTGAGCAATCCGTTCGGCGGCGGCCGCGCCAATCCCGCGTCGATTGGTCCCGACTTCATCATCGAGGCGGTCGGCGGCGAGCGGTTCGTGCCGAAAGTTGAACGCCACGCGCGCGAGCCGCACGGCCTCGAAGTGCTGCAGAACGTCTTCACCCTGTGCCCGCCTGGCGGCGTGATGCGCACCTGCGGCATCGGCCACCCGATGGGTGCGATGGTCTCATTCCCTGCTGGCGGATGGGCCAACGGGACCAAGACGCACATGGGCGGCAACCTGGCCGGCGTGCAGAGCCTGCGGGACGTGCCGCAGTGGACGCGATTGTTCGAGACGGGCCAGTTCAACGGCGCGGCGCTTGTTGGCGTGAAGGTGCCGCTCGACCGGTGGCGCGAGGCGCTTGAAGCGGCGGCCTACCGCACCGCGATCACCGGCATCGTCACGTTCGCGTGAGCTCGAGCTCGTCGGGAAGCGCAAGAAGTCACGACACCGGGAGAGGAGCAAACCGATGGCATCGTATGAAGATCTCGTCAACCGCATGGGTGCCGATCAGCCGACGTTTTCGCGCCGCGAGATGCTCAAGCAGGGTGCGGCCGCGGTGGTAGGCGGCGGCGCGGGCGCCCTCATCGGACAGCCCCCGCTCCTCGCGCAAGGCCCACAGAACGCTGCCGCCACCGCAGCGGCCGAAGCCGAACGCCAGGCCCCGGGCAAGACCACTGGTCTCAAGACCCGGGCGCTTGTGCGCTATGCGGACAAGCTCGAAACGGAGACGCTGACGCTGCTCCCGCTGCACCCGCAGCACGTCGTGATCCGCAACCAGGCGGCCCAATGCTGCTACAGCACGACGAACGTGCTCAACACGACGACTCCGGCCATGAACGCCACGGTCGCCGGGCACGGCGGCGTCGGCATCGTCGAGGAGGTCGGCTCGGCGGTCAAGCGCGTGAGAGTGGGCGATCAGGTGATCATCGCCATCACCACGCACTGCGGCGCGTGCAGCAACTGTCTGAACGGGCGCGGCGATCTTTGCTACCAATTGGCGACCCGCCCGCGGCTGCCGTCGGCGACGATGTCGGACGGCACACCCGTCGATATCGCGTTTCTGCCGAGCGCGTACAGTGAATACGTCGTGACCTGGGAGGACTTCCTCGTGCCGGTCTTCACGAAGGTGCCGCCGGCCGAGATGGCGGTCCTCGCCTGTGTCGGCGCCACCGGGCTCGGCCTGGCGATGAACCGGTATCCCATCGAAGCGGGCACGGAGGTGGCCGTGTTCGGCCTCGGCCCAATAGGTGTCAGCGCGGTCCAGGGCGCGCGCATCCAGGGCGCGAAGACGATCATCGGCATCGATCCCATTCGGTACCGCCGCGAACTGGCCCTGAAGCTCGGCGCCACCCACGTGCTCGACCCCAACGCGCTGCGCGGCAACGATCTGATCAACCGGATCCGCGAGCTGACGCCGGACGTCGCGCCCGCAGGACGACGCTACCTCGGTGAGCATGTCGCCGGACCGTTGTACGTGATCGAAGCGGCCGGCGGGACGCGCTTCCCCGTCGGTGTCGGCGTCGAATCACCGCCGGACATGACGGGCGTGGAACCGCTGCAGCAGGCGTGGACGGTGGCGAGAAGCGCCGGCTACGTGCGGACGTGCAGTATCGGCCATCCGATGGGCGCAAGCGTCAGCTTTCCAGCAGCGCAGTGGTCCAATGCGGGCAAGACGCACGTGCCGGGTAACTACGCCGGCGTCCAGGCGCTGCGCGACCTGCCGAAGTTCGTACGCCTGATCGAGCAGGGGCTGTACGACGCGAAGTCGATGGTGGGCCGCGTGTTCACGACGAACCAGATGCGCGAGGCGCAGCAGGCGGCCGCAGACCGGACGTGGATCACGGCCGTCATTGACTTCACCTGAGAACCGCTATCGCTGACCCTGTCAAGCGATCGGTTTGTCGTCTTGTGGAGGAGGATCAAATGAAGCGAACTCGACGACTCTGCTGCACCGGTCTTGGATTGATATTGGTCTTCGGTGGAGGCGCTATGTTGGCGCAGCAGGCGCCGCCCACGCCGCAGCAGCAGGGCCCCACCCCGCAGCAGCAACAAGGCTTCGAGGCGACGGGCCAGCTCCCGGCCAACTACACGCCGGAAGAGGCCGCGGCGGTCGCGCTGGTCAGGAGGTGGATCGACACCACGAATACCAAAGACCTCGCCGCCCACATGGCGCTGATTGACGACAATGTCATTCACCGCGGCGACCCGGTAGAGGCGCTCGGGCACGGCGCCCGCGGCTATTGTGCGGCCTACGGCTTCGTTCGGAGCAATGCCTGGGTCAGACTTGACGAGTTGTACGTGGTCGGCGGCCCGTCGGAGACGCTGGTGTTGCACAAGCGCACGGACATCAATAACCCGGCCGGCAGGGAAGGCACCTTGGGTGGTTACCCCGTCGAGGTGGCGGTCCTCGCGCGTGTCAGGAACGGCAAGATCATCGAATGGTACGATGCGCCGATCGCCAGGGTTGGGTTTGGCGGAGTGGGCAACTCGCGGCCGCCCGGCGGGATGCGCGTGCCCGAAGTCTGCGCGAAGTATCCAGTAGAACAAGCCGGGCAGGCGCCGGCGCCGGCGCGGGGCGGAGGGCCCCCGCAAGTACATGCGGTGGCCCCGCCTCCAGGCCTTGGGATGCTTGGCTATGGTGTGGCCAAGATCGAAAGCCGGTTCAATCCGGCAGAGGCCGCGGCCGCGCAGGCGGTCCGCGGATGGTTCGCCGCCTGGCAAGCCGGTAACCCCCTCCTGCTCGGCGCCTTCGTGGACCAGAGCATGGACTTCCGGCCGACGCCTACGAGCGAGCTCATCAAGGGACGCGACGCACTGCTCCGATCGGTCTGCGGGACGATGGGTGGCCAGCTCAATCTGACCGGCCTCCACGTGATCGGTGACTACTTCCAGACGATGGTGATCGCCCGGTGGGACAAGATCGACGCGGCTGGCACGCGCACGCGTATGGGCAGCTTCTTCCGCGTCCGGAATGGGTTGATCGTCGAGTGGATGGACACGCCGCTCGCGGGAGCCGCTCCCGTAACGGCGAACCCGAACGCGGCGGCCTGCCAGACGGTGAACACCACGCTGGCAGCCTTTCCGCCCGCGCCGGGTGCTGCCCCGGCTGGCGCTCAGCCGCCTCGGTAGTCAAGCAAGTGCCGGCGACGTCATTTTTCCTCGGAGGTGTCCATGTGTTCCATCTGTAATGATCCAAACGACGAACACCGCGAGTACGTGAACCACTCCCTCTCGCGGCGGGACCTGCTCAGGAGCGGCGCGGCAGCGATCGCCGCCGCGGCAGCGTTCGCACAAGC
>JBAUGX010000196.1:0-15930 GCA_049679965.1 Vicinamibacterales bacterium | reverse complement strand
GACCAATCCGGCTGAAGCCGGATCCCACGAGCGAGCCAATCCGGCTGAAGCCGGATCCCACGAGCGAGCCAATCCGGCTGAAGCCGGATCCCACGACGGACAAAGCCGGCCGCGCGACGGCGATGCGCGCCGCCATCGCCGCGGCCATGGCCAAATCGAAGCGCGAGATCCCTCATTACTACTTGTCCTCGACGATCGACATGGGCACGACGCTCGCCTGGCTGCGGACTGAAAACGAAAGGCGGCCGATGCCCGACCGGCTGCTGCCGGTGGTGTTGCTCATCAAAGCCGTCGCGACCGCGCTGCACGAAGTGCCCGAACTGAACGGATACTGGACCAACGGGGCCTTTGCGCCGAGCGCGGCGATCCACGTGGGCTTCGCCATCTCGCTAAGAGGCGGCGGCCTCATTGCCCCGGCGATTCACGACGCCGACCGAAAGGATCTGAGCACACTGATGCGCGACCTTCGGGATCTGACCGGGCGGGCCCGCACGGGATCACTGCGGAGCTCGGAGCTCGCCGACTCGACCATCACGATCACCAATCTCGGCGACCGAGGCGTCGACGAGACGTTCGGCATCATCTATCCGCCGCAGGTCGCCCTCGTGGGCTTCGGCAGAATTGCGGAGCGGCCCTGGGTAGTTTCTGGCAAGGTCGAGGCGCGATCGCTCATGACCGCCACCCTCTCGGGCGACCATCGTGCCAGCGACGGCCATCGCGGTGGCCTGTTCCTCGACGCCGTCGGCCGGCGGCTGCAGACACCGGAGACCCTGTGACAACCGACCATATCAAGGCCGCCATCGTCAGCGCGCTCACTGGCGTGGCTCCGGAAATCGACCCTGCGTCCATCCGGCCCGGCGTCAGCTTCCGCGACCAGCTCGACCTCGATTCGATGGACTTTCTCAACTTCGTGCTCGCGCTGCACGACCGGCTGGGTGTTGAGATTCCCGAGCGCGACTATCCGCAGCTTTACACGTTCGACGGCGCTCTCGCCTATCTGACGTCGCGAGTGGCGAAATGAACAGGGCGGGCCTCACAAGGCCCGCCCTGCTTCCGACGCCTTCGTCCCCGTGTGCGTGCTGGATTACTGGAACTCGGGTTTGTGGATCTCGGGATCGGCCTTGATCTCCGGGATCAGGAGTTTGTACGCCTGGTGGCAGCTCAAGCACGCCTGCAAGAGTTGATCGCCGGCCTTGTCCAAGGCCGCGACGTCCCGGTTCTGAACCGCCAGCGATGCGGCCAGCCCGGCATTGGCGATCCCCTGCGAGAGAGTGCTCCAGTCGGGTTGCTCCCGCCATGCCTGATCCTTCGGCCCGTTTCCGCTCATCATGGTCAGGTTACCCGCTGCCGCCAGACCGATAGCAGCATGGCGAATGTTCCTCCAGTCCTCGTCGGTCTTTGGCGCCTTGGCCGGACTCCCCACGACGTCCCACAGCTCGTGACTATGAGGATCGACAATGTTCACCATGATCTCGTTCAAGGTGACAACAGGTTTGTACGCACCCGCCTGCTGCTGGACAGGCTGGGCAGGCTGCGGCGACGGCGCCGTCGAACAGGCCGACACCATCAACGCGCCACCGACAAGCATCAACGCGATTCGCATTTCCATATCTCCTTTTGACCGACATTTCCGACTTAGCCACCCCAGGTCGGCAGCATCCTGCACGAGCACGGTTCGTGCCGTGCCGTCATCGGAAGTCCGGCTGAAGCCGGACCCCACGTATGGCCAGACTCCAGCCGAAACATGAGCAGATTTCACCTCTGTGTGTGGTCCGCGTTCAGGCGGACCAAGCCAGACTCGCGAAGAATTTCCTATCGCCGTGGGAACAATTTCGGGGTCCGCCCCCGTGGTACGCTTCCCGAAGGAATGGCCAATGAACGGACTTTCCACAGCCGAAGCGACCGACCGCCTCTCCCGCGTCGGGCCAAACGCCTTGCCCGAGCGGGCGCTCGATCCCCTGTGGCGCCGCTTCTTGCGTCAGTTCGCCAGCCCGCTCATCTACATCCTGCTCTTCGCCCTCGTCTTTGACCTCGGCCTCTGGGTGTTCGAAGGCCTGCAGGCCTGGCCGATTGAAGCGAGCGCCATCGGCGTGATCCTCCTGCTCAATGCAGGGCTTGGTCTCTATCAGGAACAACGATCCGAAGCCGCCCTGGCCCAGTTGAAGGCGTTGGCGGGATCCCAGGCATGGGTGCTCCGCGACAGCCGCTTCGTGCGCCTCCCGACACAGGCTCTGGTGCCGGGCGACTATGTCCGCCTCGAGGCCGGGGACCGCGTCCCCGCCGACGGCGCGCTCGTGGGCGCGCGCGCCGCCATGCTGGATGAATCCATCCTCACGGGCGAATCGGTGCCCGTCGACAAGGGCGATGGAGACGAGGCGTTCAGCGGCACGCTGCTCGTCCGCGGCAAGACGCATCTCGAGGTGACGCGGACCGGGGCATCGAGCGCCATGGGCCGGCTGGCCACCATGCTCGGCGACATCCGGGCCGCAAAAACGCCGCTTGAACGGCGGGTCGATCAACTGGGTCGGCAAATTGCCCGCTGGGTGCTGACGCTCGCGGCCGTGCTGGGCCTGCTGGGCATCGCCGCCGAGGGGCTCGATCGCGCGCCAGAGATGATCATCTTCGCAGTGGCGCTGGCCGTGGCCGCGGTGCCCGAAGGGCTGCCGGCGGTGCTCACCGTCGCCCTGGCACTCGGTGTGGAGCGCATGGCCAGACACCGAGCCGTGGTGCGGCGGCTCTCCGCCGTCGAGGCGCTCGGGTCGGTGACCGTCATTGCGACCGACAAGACGGGCACGCTGACCGAGAACCGCATGGACGTGCGTTCGCTCGATGCCACCGACCTGCCGCGCGCGCTCTCGGCCATTGTCCTGGCCAATGACGCGGACCTTGCCACCGGTGCGGGTGATCCGCTCGAGCTTGGTCTGCTGCGCTATGCCACCACCCACGGCGTGGACGTCGCGCGGTTGCGCCAGCAACATCCCCTCGTCGCAGAGCGACCCTTCGACAGCGCCTGGAAATTCGCCCGGGTCACGGTGCGGGAGAACGGGCGGCTGGTCAGCTACCTCAAGGGGGCGCCCGAAGTGCTCCTGGGCCGCAGCACCCTCTCGAAGGAGGACCGCGAATCCTGGGTGGAAAAAGCCGACGCGTACGCGCGCGAGGGCTTTCGCGTGCTGGCAGTGGCGTGGGCCGAAGGCGAGTCCGAAGAGCCCCTGTCGCTACTCGGTCTCGCCCTGTTCTGGGACCCGCCGCGGCCAGAAGTGCCCGACGCCGTTCGCCGGGCGCAGGCCGCAGGCATCCGCGTCATCATGATTACCGGCGATCATCCGGCCACCGCGGTGGCCGTCGCCACCCAGATCGGCATTCCGGGCGTGCGGGTGCTGACCGGGGAGGATCTGGCCGACTATCAGGGTGCCGCGCTGACAGCCGCCCTCGGCGAAGCGAACGTGTTCGCCCGCGTGCGGCCCGAGCAGAAGCTGCAGATCGTGGAAGCGCTGCAGGCGCAAGGCCAGATTGTGGCGATGACGGGGGACGGGGTGAACGACGCGCCCGCGCTCAAGCGCTCGGATGTGGGCGTCGCCATGGGGCAGCGCGGCTCGGACGTCAGCCGCGAAGTGGCAGACCTGGTCCTGCGCGACGACAACTTCGCCACCATCGTCGGCGCGGTGGAAGAGGGCCGAGGCATCTACGAGAACATCCAGAAATTCCTCCGCTTCCTGTTCTCGACCAACCTGTCGGAAGTGCTGTTGGTGGCTGTTGGCGTGCTGCTGGCCTTCTTCCTCAACTTGCGCGACGACTCCGGGGCCCTGCTGCTCCCGCTCACTGCCGCCCAGATCCTCTGGATCAACCTCATGACCGACGGCCTGCCCGCCCTGGCGCTCGCGTTCGACCGCACACCCGGTGTCATGCAACAGCCGCCGCGTCCGGCCGGATCTCCACTGCTCGACCGGCCGTCGGTGCGATTCATCGTGGCGGCGGGGAGCATGAAAGCGGCCCTTGCGCTGGGCCTGCTCGGCCTGGTGCCGCTGCTTGGATACGACCTCGACGTGACACGAGCCGTCGCGTTTCACTTCATGGCCATTGGACAGCTCCTGCTGACCTACCCGTCTCGACACACCTGGACGCGCCCGCTCCCGAACCTGCATCTGCATGCGGCGGTCATGGCCGGCATCGCCATTCAAATCGGCGCCGCATGGCTGCCGTTTACCGCGGAGCTCCTGGGAAACGCCGACATCCCGATCGAGTTGTGGGGCGTGGTCTTCGGCGGCGCCCTGCTGGCCTGGGGACTGGCCGAGGCGCTCTCGCAAATCGTCTGGCGTCATCACGCGCCCCCAGGTTCGGCGCCTGTGTAGGGGTACCTGGTATAAGCTGTCCCACGTGATGACCATCTCGCGGCGTCGCTTCGTGGGCGTGATGGCGGCAGCGGTGCCCGTGCTCGGTCGGTCGCGCGCTCTGCTCGCTCGATCGGAGGGAACCCGCGCGCTGGCGTTCGTGCACACGCACACCGGCGAGCGACTGGCTGTCGATTACTTCAGCGGCGGCTCGTACCCGCACGACGCACTGGCTGCGGTCAACCATTTCCTGCGGGATTTCCGCACGGGCGAGGTTTACACGATCGATCCGGGCCTGTTGGATCTGCTGCACGGCCTCGCCGACCGCACCGAGACGACACGGCCCTTCGAGGTCATCTCGGGCTATCGTTCTCCCGCCACCAACGAGAGGCTTCGGCACCGAAGCGAAGGAGTCGCGGCCAGCAGCCTGCACATGGTGGGTCAGGCGATCGATATTCGGCTCGCGGACGTGCCGCTCGAAAAGCTGCAGCACGCAGCACTCTCGGTTCGCCGAGGGGGCGTCGGGTACTACCCGAAGTCAGACTTCGTGCACGTCGACACGGGACGCGTGCGCACCTGGTAAGTGCGAAGCTCCCTCCACCATTTGCTCATCGGGCCTTCGCGGCGATCAAATAGGCAACCAACGCGTTAAGGTCGTCGTCCGACAGCTTGTACGGGCGCTTCGCCACCTTTGGATTGATCTGCTGTGGCGCGACGATCCACAGCCGAATCTCCTTCTCCGTCAACCGGCTGCCCACACCGTCAAGGACCGACCGGCTGTTGCCCTGCCCCTCAATCGAGTGGCAGGCCCGGCAGCGCTGCTCGGCCCAGACGGCTCGCCCGCGCGCGATCAGTGACGCCGAGGCCGTCTGATCTCCCGTCGGGGCCACGGCGACGGCACTGGCGCCTGGGACGATGCCCGCGACCTGCGGCGCGGGCGCCGTCCTGGAGGCGTCCGGCGTGTTTCGGACCACGGCAAAGAGAATGGCGAGCGCCACAATCAGCACTCCCGTCACGACGACCAGCAGTCTGGCAATGAGGATGCGCATGTTGGTTACACCAGATCGAACAGTTCCGTGTGAAGCCGGCCAAGCGGCACGTCCAGACCGTAGAGTGCACGCTCGACGACCTGTGTCATCGCCTCGGGCCCGCACATGAAGTAGTGAAGGTCACCTCGGTTGGGCGGCAAGTACCGATCGAGGATGTCGGCTCCGATCCGCCCGGTCTCTCCAGTCCAGCCGTCGGGCGGTTCGATGAGCACGTAAACCACACGCAGATTGAGCCGCCCGCGCAGATCCTCGATAGCCTCGCGGAACGTCATCCGCTCCCACCGGCGGTAGGCGAAGAAGAGCACGAGCGGCCGGCGGTCGCCCCGATCCGCCAGCGCGCGCAGCATGCCCATGAGCGGCGCGATGCCGATGCCACCGGCGATGAACGCGTAGCCAGGCGCATCGTGCCGGTCGATGCTGAAGGCGCCGTACGGCCCGTCCACATAAGCCGTCTCACCGGACCGGATGGTGCCGATCGTCGCGGTGAAGTCGCCCAGTTCCTTGATCGTGAATTCCAGCAGCCCGGACGATGCCGGACTCGACGATATCGAAAACGGATGTTCACGCATGGCGTACGGACTCGCTCGCAGGGTCAACCACGCGAACTGACCTGGCGCCTGACGGAATCCCTGATGGCCGCGCGGTCGGACGGCGACCGTCCATGCGTCCCCTCGCTCCGGGCGGACCTCGACGACATCGTAGGGCCGGCGCAACAATTGCCACGGCCGCAGCAGGCGCACGTACGCCATCACGCCGAGCCACGAGATCGCAATCGCCATCCACAGCGCTCGCTTCCAGGGGGTGTCCACGTAGCGGCCCACGCCGCCGATGTGCGCGAGCGCGAATCCCAGCGCGGCGATGGCGAGCGCGTCGTGCCAGATTCGCCACGCGTCGTAATGCAGACCCAAGTCCTTGCGCCACCACGAGGTGACCATGATCGCGGTGAGCGAAGCGATGGAGGCCAATCCGGCCGTCATGTACCACGGGGCCCGCAGGGGATTGAGGAAAGCCAGGACGCTGGGGCTGTCAAATACGAGGATGATCGGATGCGCCAGGATGATGGCGAAGGCCACGACCGCGATGTAGCGATGGAAGTAGTAAATGATGTCGATGCCGAAGGGCGCCATGGCGCGTTTGAACCGGGCGGTGAGCAAGAACTGCACGCCCATCATCGTGGCGCCGGCAAATCCGAGCGCGATCGCGAGGTCCCACCAGAAGCCCGCGCCCGTCGGCGGCGGGTCGACGAGCAGGACGAACAACGGCGCGAGCACCAGTCCCAGGTACACGGCGATCCAGAACGCGGCTGTCACTTCTCGATCAACTTCCTGAAGGCCGCCACGTGACGGGTGTTCGCCACATCCTTCGCCTCGCACCAGCCGCGCCGCGCCTGATCGACGCCGGAGCGCATGCAGTCGAGCTCCTGCACGCGATGCGCATCGGTGCTGATCACGAGCTTCACGCCGGCTTCGACCGCCATCCGGACGTGGAGATAGCTCAGATCGAGCCGATCCGGCTGGGCGTTGACCTCGAGCAGCACGCCGTAATCGCGGGCCGCGCCGATGACGGCCGCCATGTCGAGCGCGTACGGCTCGCGCCGGCCCAGCAAACGGCCCGTAGGGTGACCCAGGACGTGCACCTTTGGATGCTCAACGGCTCGGACGATCCGGCGGGTCATCTCCGTCTTCGACATGTTGAAGCGCGAATGGACGGACGCTACCACGACATCGAGCTCGGCAAGCGCCTCATCGTCCAGATCGAGCGAGCCGTCCTCCAGGATGTCGACCTCCGCGCCCTTGAAGACGACGAGCGTGCGGGCGCGTTTCCGAATGGCGTCGATGGCGCGTGACTGCTTGGCGAATCCGGCCCTGGTCAACCCGCCTGCCACCCGCACGGCCTCGGTGTGATCGGTGATCGCGATGTACTCGTAGCCGCGAGCCTCGCATGCGGCTACCATTTCGGCAAGCGTGTTTTTGCCGTCGGTCGCGTCGGTGTGCATCTGCAAATCGCCACGGATATCGCCGATCTCGACGAGCGAGGGCAGCCGGCCCGCGCGGGCCGCCTCGATTTCGCCGCGCTGCTCGCGCAGCTCCGGCGGAATCCAGCCGAGCCCGACCGCCCGAAACACTTCTTCCTCCGTGCGGCCGCCGATCGGCCGCTCACCCCGAAAGACGCCGTACTCGTTGATCTTCAGGCCCCGCTTCACACCGAGCAGGCGGATCGCGATGTTGTGGGCCTTGGAGCCGGTGAAGTAGTGAAGCGCCGAGCCATACGACGCCGCCGGGACAATCCGCAAATCGACCTGGAGCCCCGAGCGCAGGACGACCGAGCACCTGGTGTCGCCGCGCGCGAGCACCTGCTTGACGTCGGGGTCGCCGAGGAACAGAGTCGCCACCGCGGCGGCATCGCGCGACGCCACGAGAATGTCGACGTCGCCGACCGTCTCCGATCGACGCCGAAAGCTGCCGGCCACGTCCAGTTGCTCGACCTCCGGCATCGCGCGCAGCCGCTCGACGAGCGGCCGGACGTACGCCTCGGCTTCGGCCAGCGGTACGCGCGCGCTTTGGGTCTTGTCCTGCTCGATCCCGCGCAGAATCGACTGCTCGAGCGCCGGGCCCATGCGAGGGAGCTCCGAGATCCGACCCGCGCGAGCCGCCTTCTCGAGTTGCGGGAGCGTCTTCACCCCCAGCTTTGCATAGATGAGCTTGGCGCGTTTGGGCCCGACGCCGGGGATGCGCAGCAGGGCGACGAGACTCTCGGGCGTCTTTCGTGAAAGCTCCGCCAGCAGCGGCAGCCGCCCGGTCCGGCAAATGGTGGCGATTTTGCCGGCCAGATCCGCTCCAATCCCGGGCAGCTCCTCGAGGGCCTTGCCGTCGCGCTCGAGCATGGACGTGACCGACGTGCCGAGCGTGCCGAGCGTACGGGCGGCGTTGCGGTACGCGCGCACGCGAAACGGATTCGCGCTCTGGATCTCCAGCAGATCGGCCACTTCGTCCAACGTCTTGGCGATTTCGATGTTCTCCATGGCTCGGTCCGTTACGCCGGTGCCTCGACCAGCTTCAGGAACTGGCGCTCGTCGATCACCTTGATGCCAAGGGCGCGCGCCTTCGCATACTTCGAGCCCGGGTCCGCACCCGCGACCACCAGATCCGTGCCGGGGCCGATGCTGCGCGCGGTGCGTCCGCCGGCCTCGCGCGCTCTTTCCTCGGCGGCTTCCCGGCTCATCGAGTCGAGCCCGCCCGTG
Source organism: Vicinamibacterales bacterium (assembly GCA_049679965.1). Lineage (GTDB taxonomy): Bacteria > Acidobacteriota > Vicinamibacteria > Vicinamibacterales > CAVVIG01 > 2-12-FULL-65-11. The sequence goes on along the minus strand of JBAUGX010000196.1, from coordinate 7,312 downwards.
AAGACAACGGTCTTGCCCACGAGCGGTCCACGACGCCGGGCGCCCGACCCGATCACCTGCACCCCGCGGCGCCGGCACAGGTCGATGACGCGGCGATTGGCGGGGCGACGGAAGAAATCGGCCACTTCGCGGGCCGTCGCCGGTCCGACATCGGGTACAGCCATCAGAGCCCTCTCATCGGCCGACCGAACGCGCTCGAGCGTCCCGAAATGCTCGGCGAGATCGCGCGCGGTGGAGACGCCGACACCAGGAATCCCCAGCGCATTCAGAAATCGCCAGAGCGGTGCGCGCCGGGCCTTGTCAGTCGCCCGCTGCAAGTTGGCGGCCGACACGTCCGCGAACCGCTCGAGCCTGACCAGGTCGTGCGTCGTCAGCGCAAAGAGATCGGCGACTGACCGCGCCAGTCCGTTGGCAACCAGCGCGTCGACGGTTTCTGGTCCAAGACCGCGGATGTCGAGCGCGTCGCGGGATCCGAAATGCGCGATGGTTCGCTTGAGCTGCGCCGGGCACGCCAGGCCATTCGGGCAGCGATCGAAGGGCCCCTCGCGCTCGACAGCCGCGTCGCAGATCGGGCATCGGACCGGCATCACGAAGGGCCGCCCGCGTTTCTCGCCCGAGCGAGGGATGCGCTCGACGATGTCTGGAATGACGTCGCCGGCGCGGATGAGGCGGACGGTGTCGCCGACACGGAGATCCTTGCGGACGATCTCCTCTCTGTTGTGCAGCGTGGCGCGCTCGACCGTCACGCCCCCGATATCGACCGGTCGCAGGACGGCCACCGGTGTCAGCACGCCGGTCCGGCCGACCTGAACCAGGATCTTCTCGATCGTCGTTGCTTCCTCCGACGGTCTGAACTTGAACGCGATCGCCCAGCGCGGGTGGCGTGAGGTCGCCTGGAGGCGCGTGCGGGCCGCGAGGTCTGCCACCTTGATCACGACGCCATCGACCTCGTAGCCGAGCGTGGCTCGCCGTTCGGCCATCTCACGGTGGTAGCCAGCGATCTCGTCAACGGTCGAGCACTCGCGCGCCAGCGGGCTGGCATGCAGGCCCCAACGCGCGAGTGCCCGCAGCAGACCCATGTCGTCGGCGATGCGAGGGCCCCGCTCCATATAGAGGATGTCGTAGAAACACACGTCGAGGCGCCGGCTGGCCGTGACCCGCGAGTCGAGCTGCCGGATCGAGCCGGCAGCGGCGTTGCGCGGGTTCGCAAAGACCGGTTGTTCTTCTCGCTCGAGACGAGCGTTGAGGGCACGAAAGTCCCCGAGTGGCATGAACGCCTCGCCCCGGACGGCCAGCAACCGTGGCGGAGCGTCGCCATGCAGGCGCAACGGCACCGACCGAATAGTCTTCACGTTCTCGGTGACTCTCTCGCCCTTCTCGCCGTCGCCACGGGTCGAAGCGGCAGTGAGCAGCCCGTCGCGATAGACGACTTCGAGCGAGAGGCCGTCGAACTTCGGCTCGACGACGTAGCGCGTCCGCTTGTCGCCAAGGGTTGCACGGACCCGCTCGTCGAATCGGCGCACCGCCTCGAGATCGGTCACCGACTCGAGGCTGAGCATCGGCGCGAAGTGTCGAACCGAAGGGAAGGAGGGCTGCGGCGTGCCGGCCACCCGTTGCGTGGGCGAATCCGGCGTCACCAGCCCTGGGCGAGCCGCTTCGAGGCGCACCAGCTCGGCAAAGAGCCGATCGTATTGCGCGTCTGAGATTGAGGGCCGATCGAGCACGTAATAGCGGTGGTCGTGCCGGCGGATGTCGGCGCGCAGCCGCTCGACACGCCGGCGTGCTGTCGCCGATGCCTCCATGGCTGGCTGGTGAGCAGGGCAATTGCAGTACCAATCAAGGAGGCATGAGGTTCGTCACCGGTTTCAACCACGAAGCCCACGAAGTCAAACAGGGGTTCCAGGAGAATTTCCCCCCGACGTGCGGAAAACTCAACACGTGACGTCATGCATCCGAAACACCTGGGAGCACTTCCCCCACGGCGCCGACGTCGGCATCCGCGGGGTCGGGCCCACCAAAGAGGCGGCATTCGAGCAAATCGCCCTGGCGTTGACCGCCGTCGTCACCGAACCGGTCCGGGTGCGCCCGGCCACTGCCGTGCAAATCTCCTGCGAGGCGGCCCCAGACGAAGTCCTTCTGGTCGACTGGCTGAACGCGCTGGTGTACGAGATGGCCACCCGGCGCATGCTTTTCGGGGCATTTGTCGTCACGATCGAGGCTTCGGGGCTGAAAGCGATCGCGTGGGGAGAAGCAGTCGATCGGGCCCGGCACGAGCCGGCCGTCGAGATCAAAGGCGCGACCTACACCGCACTTCGCGTCGAGCGCACGGAGGACGACCACTGGCTCGCGCAATGCGTGGTTGATGTGTAAAGCCGGCAGAAGACGACCGAGGACGCCATGGACCTCTCGCTGTTGACCCGCAAATCCGATGTCGAGTGGTGGATCGAGCCCCACGGGGCGATGCGCGTGCCGGGCATCATTTACGGTAGCGAGGCGCTCGTCAAAGACATGGATGCCAAGGTCTGCGAGCAGGTCAGCAACGTCGCCACGCTGCGGGGGATCGAGCGGGCCTCGTACGCGATGCCCGACGCGCACTGGGGCTACGGCTTTCCGATCGGCGGCGTCGCGGCATTTGACGCCGACCGTGGCGGCGTCGTGTCGGCCGGCGGCGTTGGCTTCGACATCTCGTGCGGCGTGCGCCTGCTCGCGACCGGATTGACGGCCGAGGGCATCGAACCGCTGAAGAAGCGCCTGGCTGACGAGCTGGCCCGCAGTGTGCCGGCCGGTGTCGGCAGCGTCGGACGCATACACCTCGACAACGCCGAGATGGACGCCATGCTGGCCGGCGGCGCCCGGTGGGCCGTCGATCGCGGATACGGCACGGCCGCCGATCTCGAGCGGATCGAAGAGCACGGCTGCATGGCCGGCGCGATGCCTGAAGAAGTGTCCCTTCACGCGAAGAACCGGCAGCGCGACGAGATGGGGACCCTTGGCTCCGGGAATCACTACCTCGAAGTGCAGCGCGTCGTGAAGATCTTCGACGCCGCGGTGGCGGCCGCCTTCGCCCTTCGGGAGGGCGACATTGTCGTCAGCATTCATTGCGGATCGCGGGGGCTCGGTCATCAGATCGGGACCGAATTCCTCAAGCGGATGGTCGTCGACGCGCCGACCTACGGCATCGAGCTGCCTGACCGGGAGCTGGCCTGCACGCCGATCGATTCACCCCTCGGGACTGCCTACCTCGGGGCCATGCGGGCGGGCATCAACTGCGCGCTGGCCAACCGTCAGATCATCACGCACCTGGTGCGCCACGCCTTCTTTCACATCGCGCCACAAGCCGAATTGACGCTGCTCTACGACGTGTCGCACAACACCTGCAAGGTGGAGTCGCATCGGATGAACGGGAGGACGAAACGCCTGTTCGTCCACCGCAAGGGCGCGACCCGTGCCTTCGGGCCAGGTCATCCCGATCTGCCGCCGGCACTCAGGGAGATCGGCCAGCCGGTGCTCATCGGCGGCACGATGGGCACCGCGTCGTACGTGCTCGTCGGCACCAACGCCGGTGAAGCGCGGTCCCTCGGGTCGTCGTGCCATGGCGCGGGACGGAGCATGAGCCGGCATCAGGCGGCCAGGCAGTGGCGCGGGCGGCAGGTCATCGACGAGCTGGCGAGCCGCGGCATCCTCATTCGAAGTCCGTCGCCGCGAGGAGTCGCCGAAGAGGCGCCCGGCGCCTACAAGGACGTGACGGCCGTGGTCGATGCGGCCGAAGAGGCAGGGCTGTCGCGCAAGGTCGCGCGCCTCGAGCCCGTCGTCTGCGTCAAGGGCTAGATCAGTCGCTCAGATTTGCGTCCAGGCCACTGCGGCACGGATCAACTCGTGGCCGCTCGCGAGGCCGAGCTTCTCCTTGATGCGGGCCTGATACGTTTCGATGGTCTTCGTCGAGAGATCCAGCCGTGTGGCAATGTCGCGCGTCGCGAGCCCACGCCCAATGAGCGCGAAGACTTCGCGCTCCCGATCGGTCAGGCGCTCGAGCGGCGCGGGTTCATCCCGCTTGGCGCCGCCGGCGGAGACCCGGGCGACGATGCGCTCGGACATCTGGGGGCTGACGTAGGTCTTTCCACTTGCCACGCATCGGATGGCCGCGATCAAGTTCTGCGGCGCCTCCTGTTTCATGATGTAGCCGCGTGCGCCGGCCGCCAGCGCGCGTTCCGCGTGCAATGTCTCGTCGTGCATCGACAGAATCAGCACCCTCACGTTGGGAAGCGATGCATTGAGGGTCTTGATCAGTTGGAGACCACTCGTCGTGCCCAGCGACAAATCCACGATGGCGACATCGGGGTGATCTGCACGAATCCGCTCGAGGCCTCCCTCCGCCGTGTCGCTCTCGCCGCAGACGGTCATGTCGGCTTGGTGGTTGATCAGCTCGGTCAAGCCCGTTCGCACGATGGGATGATCGTCGATGATCACAACCCTCAGTTGTTCGGATGCCCGCTGGCTCATACGGCCGCTGCCCTGGCCGGTCGTGGAACCCAGCATTTGACCACCGTGCCGCCACCCTGGCGGGATTCAACGGAACAGTCACCGCCCAACAGGCGAGCGCGCTGCCGCATGCTGACCAGGCCGAGTCCGGCATGCCCGGCCGGAACGTCGCTGAAGCCACGTCCGTCGTCGGCGACGGTGACCTCCAGGTGCGAAGCCGTGCGCGCAAGCGTGACGGTGATTTGCGACGGCTGGCCATGCCGCACGGCGTTGTTGATCGCCTCCTGCGCGATGCGGAACAGATGCAGGGCGGTCCCCGCCTCCTCGACGTGGACGGGTGGCTCACATTGAAAGCGGCAGGGCACCCCCGAGACTTGACGGCACCGCTCGGCGAGGTCCTGCAAAGCCACCATCAGGCCTTCGGGGACGGTTTCGACCGGCATCAGGCCCCGAATCACGGAGCGAAGACGCTGGTGGGCGTCACTAATGGTCTGGATGAGCTGCTGCGTTCTGCCGGCCAGCGGTGACTCCGCCTTGGCCAGTTCCGCCTGAAGCGTCTGTGCCAGCAGCGCGATGCCGGTCATGTGCCCGCCGAGTTCGTCGTGGAGCTCGCGGGCCATGTGACGGCGCTCCTCGACCTGGCTCTCCGCCACGCGCCATTCGAGTTTCTTGCGGTCACTGAGGTCGCGCAGGATGCCGGTGAAGCGCCGGGAGTCGCCGATCTTGCTGACGGCGAGGTCCAGCGGAAACGTCGTACCATCCTTACGCAGGCCGATGACTTCGCGCCCCACGCCGATAATGCGTGCCTCACCCGTTTTCACGTAGCGAGCCACATACCCGTCGTGCTCGTCGCGGTACGGTTGGGGCATCAGGAGCCGGACGTTCTGGCCGACGACCTCCGCCGCCGCGTACCCAAACATCCGTTCCGCGGCGGCGTTGAATGTCTCGATCCCGCCGTGCTCGTCGATTGTGATGATCGCGTCGGCGGCCGTGTTCAGGACCGATCGCAGGTAGTCTTCGCTCCGGCGCAGCGCCAGCTCGGCCTGATCGTACTCGGTCATGTCGAGCAGCATCCACAATTGGTGGGTGTCGTCGAGGCGGCACACGGTCAGCTCCACATGGCGCACCTGCCCATCCCTGCGCCTCATCGCGAGCGCGACAGGCGGCGCCGTGGGATCGGGCGAGCTGCTCGCCTCGTAGCGCGGACGAACCTCCTTCGCCCGCTCGCCGTGCAAGGCCTCGCACCACGCGTCCACCGTGCGGAGCTCGTCGCGCTGATATCCCGTGATCGCCTCCGCCGCCCGGTTCATCGTCAGGTGGCTGTCTTCGCGAAGCACCGCGCCAGCCGGAAGATGTTCGACCACCTGATGGTAAAGCCGGGCGACTTGCCTCGCGGCCAGGCCTTCCTTGAGCTCGGTGATATCGCGTTCGGTGGTGACGATGGCGCCGGCCTGGCCGACGGCGTCGCGCAACAGCGTCATCGTCAGCCAGACGTCGCGTGTCCGGCCATCCTTTGTGATCCGTTGGGTCTCGAGAGACTCCGATACCGCGTCGGCGCGGCCGACCCGGCGAACAAGATCGCTCGTGACATTTCGTTGCGGCTCCGGGACCAGATCCCGAATGTTCATCGCGTGGGCTTCGGTTTCCGTATACCCGTACAGCCGCTCGGCGCCGCGATTCCAGCCGGTGATGCGGCCCTCGAGGTCGACGAGCACGACAGCGTCGTTCGAGTCGCGCAAGACCGCGCTGAGATGACGCGACTCCGCCTCGGCCGCCAGCCGCCCGGTGATGTCCACCCACGTGATGACGACGCCGTCGATGCGATTGTCGGCCGTGCGGTACGGCAGCACGCGCCGAAGGTAGGCGCGCGCGGCATCGGCGCGCACCGCGGCGTCGTGCACGACCGTTTCGGCCGGCGTCAGCGTATCGAGCACCCGGCGACAGTCTTCCAGCAGGGTGGGATCGGCGGCCCTGGGGGCAATGTCTACAAACGGCCGGCCGAGGTCGGCCGGCAGCAGGTTGAGCAGCCTGGTTGTCGGCGGCGTGAAGCGCTTGATGCGGAGGCTCGCGTCGAGAAATACCGTGGCGATATCGGTGCTGGCCAGCAGGTTCACCATGTCGTTGTTGGCCGCGTCGAGTTCGTGCACCTTGTCCTGCAACTGGCTGTTCACCGTGCTCAATTCCTCGTTGAGCGACTGCAACTCCTCCTTGGAGGTTTCCATCTCCTCGTTGGTCGACTGGAGCTCCTCGTTCATCGACATGACTTCTTCGTGCGAGGCTTTCAGCTCTTCGTTGGCCGTCTCGAGTTCGTCGATGGTGCCCTGCAGGTCCTCGCGCGTGGCGGTCAGGTCGTGCTCGAGCTGGTCGACGAGTCTGGACTCCTTCGCGGACCGCGGGGCGGCCGCCGCCCTTGGCGTTTTCGATGCCGCCGGTCCCCGGCGCGCGGTACGATCCTGAAACGTCACCAGCAGCAGGCCATCCGCGTCCTTGCCGTCGGCGACGAGCCGCGCGGTGACCGTGCACGGTACGTACGTGCCCTCGCGTCTGACTCGGGCGTGGGCGTCGGTCGCAGCCCGATGCGTCTGTCTCGCGTGCTCGCACGCGCCGCGGATCGCCGTGCGCAGCCCGGGACGGGCCAGCGAGAGCAGGTCTCGCGTCAGCTCGCCCGCCGGAAATTCGAGGTAGTTGACGACCGGGCCCTGCACATTGAGGATCTCGTAGCGCCGGCCGATCAGCACCGCCGCCGGCGCGAACTCGGCGAGCAGCGCCCGATGCAGCAGCTCGGCGACGGCCGCCGCCGGGCGCGGCCGCTCCTGGCTGCGACCAACGCGCG
>JBAUGX010000195.1:0-3188 GCA_049679965.1 Vicinamibacterales bacterium | reverse complement strand
CACGACGTCCACCCAGGCGATCAAGGAGCGGCATGATTTCTGGCCGTTCGGGGAGGAATGGGCGCCGCCGGCGTCGCCGGTGTCAGTGATGAAGTTTGCGGGGAAGGAACGGGACACCGAGACCGGGCTCGACTACTTCGGGGCCCGGTACTACCGAGGCAACAGCGGCCGGTTCATGGGCGTGGATCCGATCCAGGGGTTCCCGAAGCTGCCCCAGTCGTGGAATCGTTATGCTTATGCCCTGAACAACCCGTTCCGCTACATCGATCCGGACGGGATGCTCTGGATCGAATCGGGTAAGGCGGAGGACCCCTACAGCTGGGTGGATGCCTGCGGTCAGGGGCAACAGTGCTACATCGACGTGGCGGCGGAGGTAAAGGGGCAGCTGTGGATCTATGGGCGAAATAGGGACATCCAGAAGCATGACAGCTGGATCAAGGGCCTGTGGCAGGGCAGTGGTCCCATCGACGCCCTTCTGGCGGAAGAGGCTGTGTGGCGCGCGAAGCTCCCGGATAGTTCGGGAAGCGGAAGCGCGGGGGCGGCTCCGCCGAAGATGAGCGGGTCCTGTGACTCCATGTGCCAGATGGCGAGCGACATCAACCGCCGCGCCGGGCCGATGACTAACGTGTCGACCTACGGCAAACTCGCAGCCGTGTCGGTTGCAGGTGGGCTGGCTCTGGCTTACGGCCCGGCCGCACTAGCTGCCGCTGGCGACACCTCCCTGAGTGTGATGGTTCGAATGGAAACCAACGTGTCGGGAAGCGTAGTTGAGGTATTCAGGTTGTATCTGGCGCTAAAAGGTTCTGGTCCAATCACGACGACTAGCGCCTGGGGCTCCAGTTTGGCGGCAACATACAGGCTCGCGAATCGGTTGGCAAACGACAAGTAGCGCCAGGGTAACATGAGGTTGCGGAGCGTCATGCAGGCGTCAATGCTGGGTGCGGCGCAGCACCGTCGCACGTCGGCAGCACCGGAGGCTGGCGGGATCCTTGCGAAGGGCTTGTCGCGCGCGGGCATTTCGGCGTAAGAGGCCAATCTGAGATTGGGGAAGCTGTGCCATTTAGCTTAGACAAAGGTCCGGGCTTGACGTGTCCTGCGTGCTCTAAAGTCATACCGTGGACAGAGCTACGTTTTTCATCATCCGATCCGTTTCCCTGCCCGTTCTGTGGATGGGGCGTCAGTCTGGTGAGGTCGCACAGCGCGTGGATGGGATTCCTTCAGCTCTTGTTCACTCTGGGCATTGTGCATGGCCTCGGCATGCGTGGCTGGGATCTGTTGTGGGGAGCTCTTCTTGGTTTTTTTCCGGTCGGACTTGCCTTGGCCTTCTTGCGGATTCGACTGCTGCCGCCCAGGCTAAGGATGAGTGACGACTACATGTCGCACGTTCGCAGCTCAACCCAACCTAGCAGCGAGTCTCCGAGAGAACATGGGCAATCAGATTTCGATACCTCCCAGAGGTGAGATCATGAGCTCAAAGGAGCTAAGCTAGCGCGGCTCAGGAGCCCGTTCTCAGCCTCGGTGGACACCTGAAAACCGGCCACTGATCGACACTGCAAAACCGGCCACCACGGGCGCGGCAACCGAGACAGCGGATTGTTGATCGACTCCTGCTTCGTGTTCTGGTTTTTCTTTTGCTCTTGTCACGACATGTTCCGAAGCTGTCGAGCGCGCCGTCGGGATCGTGAAAGCGCGCCTGGATGTGGCGGCGCTCGAGGAGTCGATCTTGGCGACGGAGGAGCTCGTCGCAGACCAGCGTCGAGACGAGATCGATAGGCGTCAATTTGTCGGTCTGGGCTTGGCGCAGCCGCGTTTCGAGGACGGCCGCCATGCCCGAGAGGCGGAGTTTCCGTAAGCGTCAGACGGACAGCGTCTTGACAGTCGAGATCGGGCAGCTTCGCTATTCTATATAAGGATGGAGATGGAGCGGGGGTTCAGGCGGCGGCGCGCTGCCCCAAGGTCGCGGCCCAGCCGAGAGGCGTCAGCTCGCGGATCGGGCGCTGCGGATGGGTGGCCACGCGGCCGAGGACGTTTCAGATGCTGGAAGGGCGAGACCTCGATGAGCGTGCAGCTCTGCACGAGGGAATAGCGCAAGGCGGCGCGCGTGACGCCCTCGAAGCTGCCGGCAAAGAGCCAATTCTTCCGCCGATCGCCACGCTCCGGAGTTGATTCTCCGCACCGTTGTTATCGACCCGGAAACGGCCGTCCTCGACGAAGCGCTGCAGCGCATCCCATTGATTCGTCAGGTATCGCACGGCCTCGCCAGCGGCGATATGGGCAGCACGGTCGCGCTGAGGCCGTCGCGCTCGGTCCGGATCGCCGCCAGCATCGGCGCACTCTGGCAAAGCCGGCGGGCCCGCCGGATTTCGGCCGCTTCGGCCGCGCCGGCGGGCTCGACCTGATACAGCTGTTGGATCAGGGCGATCATCGGGGCGGCGCGCGCGTCGGTGGGCAGCGCCTCGACAAAGCGCCGCCGGGCATGGATGGTGACCAACGCCGGCCAGCAGGTGATCGAGCGGCACGACTACCTGCCGTTTGGCGAAGAGTGGGCGCCGCCGGCGTCGATCTCGCCGGTGAAGTTCGCGGGGAAGGAGCGGGACGCGTTGCTGGAGACGCAGCGCGACTACTTCTTGGCCCGGTACACGCGCCCGACCAGCGGCCGATTCATGAGCCCGGACCACTGGAGTTTCGTCAATCCACTCAATCCGCAGACGTGGAATCTCTACGTCTATGCGCTGAACAATCCGCTCCGGTTCATCGATCCAAGTGGCCATTGTGCCCTCGACTATGGCGACCTGGGCGAGGAGGACGATATGGCGCAGCCGCAGTGGCGGTGTGATGAAAGCATCACGGTAACTGGGACGGCCGGTGTAGCGCAATATGTCCAGACCGGCCCGAGCCTCGGGTCCCAAGACTTCGGGCCACGGTCAGGAGGGGAATCAGCCGACGACGTTCAGAGTGGCGGTAGCGGCGGAACCGGTGAGTCCAGTGGCATCGGCAGCTTCCTTGTACGCACATTTGGCGAGAACGGCTGCGGTCGACTTGCGGCGCTGACATTTGCCGAGAGTCTGCTGCCATTCCCAAGTGGTTTCCCTGACGGGCAGGTGGGAATCGATGATATTGTCGAACACGCTCCCGCTGCCGTTGTCGCCGTTAGTGCCACGGCGACCGACATCAGCAAGGTGTACCCG
>JBAUGX010000194.1:0-7059 GCA_049679965.1 Vicinamibacterales bacterium | reverse complement strand
CACGACGTCCACCCAGGCGATCAAGGAGCGGCATGATTTCTGGCCGTTCGGGGAGGAATGGGCGCCGCCGGCGTCGCCGGTGTCAGTGATGAAGTTTGCGGGGAAGGAACGGGACACCGAGACCGGGTTCGACTACTTCCTCGCCCGGTACTACCGCGCGAACAGCGGGCGGTTCACGAGCGTGGATCCGGGACAGGCTGGGGCACATCTCGAGACGCCGCAGAGTTGGAACCAGTACGCCTATGCTGGCAATAACCCGCTGCGATTCGTCGATCCGATGGGTACGGACTACTACGTGAACCTCTATGGGGGCACGCCATTTTGGATGGAAGACAGGGACTTCGAACGGTGGCTGCGTAAACCAGAACTAGCAGGACCAGGGATTTCATTCCTTCCAGGGATTCCGCAGGAGGACGGCCTGATCCTCTCAGACCGAGGGATAGCCGGCGATTATCAGTACTACACGAAGATCTCTCGACTCATGCTGGAAACGGGTAACCGGGCGGACGCGTTACTGAAGGCCAGCGTCAAGGAGATGGCGTTTAACGCAGCACTCGCGGCAACTGGGGGCGCTGCAGGTGCGCTCCGGGTAACAGGTGGCCCAGCCGTAACCATGCTGGCAAATCTGCCTAAGAAAGGCTCTCTCCCGAATCTCTTGACGAATCTGACGGGCCGCGAGTTCGTGGGGAATCTAGTCTCAAACGGATTCAAGATTACTCTACAAAAAATGGGGCCCAATGGCCCGGTAACGATCCTCAGCAACGGCCACAAAACCTATAAGATCTATACAGCATCCAGTACGGGGGGGTTGAGTGCCGAAGTACTTAACGCTGCCGGACAGACGCTAAGCAAGGTCCGCATTGGCGGAGGATTCTAGTGGTCTTCTATGCAGACGCCCTTGATTTTGGCCGCTGCGGCGAAGTCGAAGTTGTGACGAAGAAATGATTCCAGCAAGAGATCTGTGTGCAAGCGCTGCCGTGAATGTTCGTCACGGAATCAACCGCGATCGTCGGTTTCCACTCAATGTCTTCGTCGGCGATTGGGAAGAGTTCTTGTTTTTTGACTCGGATTGGATGTTTGCTGCCGAGTTCGTGCAGTACATTAAGACTCTTCTCGACCTCGAAAACGGAGCCTGCGCCTGCTTGCTGAATCTTGATTCAGCGACGGCTGGTGAGAAGGCAGAGCGCCTTTTCTTCATAGATCGCCAGACAACGCCCGGCACCTACCAATCACTGCTGAGCGGAGACGGGCCAGCAAGTGGGTGGGCTTATGACGTCGATCGATACGGCTGTTCCTCGGACACGGGCGCATGGTGCATGTATTGCGAGCGAGCGAACGAGATCGCGGTTATTGCGCTTCGGAGTTCCAGTTCTCTAGAGCGATATCGGTCCGGAATCACTCAATTTCACGCGGTGCGCTTTCGTGAGGCGGTCGAAGAGCCTCTGTCCTACGGTTTTTCGGCATTGCCGATGCCATGGCGCGCGGAGGCTCTGCGCCAATACGCGGCAAGGCCTCTTGCTGCAGATGCCAGCGGTAAGAGAGAGACAGAGAGTTGACCATGACTCCAGCACTTATGGCGCCAGTTGTTGTGGCGGCGATCCTGGCGCTTCCCAACGTTGCGTTCATACAGGATACGACCGTTCGCATCGAGCCAATTGAAGCGTACAAGAACGGTGTCAAACTCGTTCAAGCGCAGCCTATAACCCAGGTCTTTGCGAATTGGGTCGTCGCCGACCTCGTCGTGGCCGCAACTGGAACTGTCGAATCGGTGCGGATTGTCAGAGGGAATCCGGCCCATGCAGAGTCTGCGACTGCCGCCTTCACCAAGTGGCGCTTCTCGCCAATTGTGAGAAATGGGCGGGCGGTCCGGTTCGTGGTCGAGATGTCCATTCACGTGCCCGACACTCCGCCGGCCCCGGAAGTGGAGCGTTCACAGGCGGCGCATTCCTTGTTGCTGGAGTGCCAGCGCCTCGTCAGTGAGTCCAAGCCGTCCGACGCGGAGGTCGCCTGCTTGAAGGCTGTGGAGGCCGCCGACAAGTTGCGGCCAGAGGCCATTCTGGACAGGAGCTGGGCGCGAACCTCGCTTGGCGACGCCTTTCGTCTGTCTCATCGTTGGCGCGAGGCTCTCGCAGAGCACTTGGAGGCTGCGAAGCTGGATGAGAGAGTCCGAAGACCAGGTGACGTGGCGCTGGCCGTTGACTATCGCAATATTGGGATCACCTATTTCAATCTAGGCGAGTTCATCGCGGCTGATTCCTTCTATTCGCGCGCGGTCACCACGATCGAAGTCGCTGTCGTCAACGTGCCAGGAGCGAAGGACGAGCGAGTGGCGGCTCTTAGCGCCCTATTGATCGAGCACGCGAGAGTGAAACGCGCGTTGGGCCAGGAAGCAGCGGCGAGCGCCCTCGAGAAAAAGGCTCGCCGCGACTAGATTCGCGGGTGACGGGTCTAGTTGCGCTGCTCGGCTCTGGCCCGAGGGGCGATCCCGTTGGGGGGTGGAGCGGGATTCGATCGATCCGCGGTACCATTCGGCATCATGCGTGCGATTGCCGCGGCCATCGATCCGTGGCGGCGGCTGAGTGGCTTGCCCCGGCCCGTGTGGGTGACGTGTGCCACCACGTTCATCAACCGGGTTGGCACCATGGCGCTGCCCTTTCTGGCGCTGTATCTCACCGAAGAGCGGCACTATTCGGAATCGCGTGCTGGCATTGCCGTGGCCTGCTACGGCTTCGTCGGGTTTCTGACAGCACCGTACGCCGGGCGGCTGACCGATCGGTTCGGTCCAGTGCGCCTGATGCGCTGGTCGCTCGTTCTCGCCGGTCTGGCCATGTTCGCCGTGCCGTTCATGTCGGCGTATCCGCTCGTCCTGATCTCGGTCGCTCTGTGGGCGGCGTTTGGCGAGGCGGTGCGTCCAGGTAGTGTCGCGCTGCTAACTGACTCTGTGCCGACCGATCAGAAGAGAAGCGCGATCTCGCTCTACCGGACGGCGGTGAACCTGGGTTCGAGCGTTGGCCCCGCGCTCGGCGGTCTGCTGACGGCTGTCTCGTACTTCTGGGTCTTCGCGGTCGATGCCACCACGTCGCTCCTGGCCGCGCTGTTTCTGGCTGTCTCGGTCCGGTCGATGCCGGCGCATGTCCCTCAGGCCGACCGCCCGGCCAGCCGTGCCGTTCGCGATCGCCGTCTCTGGCTGTATCTCATCGCCCTCTTCCCCGTGATGGTCGTGTTCTTCCAGCACACTTCATCGATGCCGCTCTTCCTGGTGCGCAACCTCGGCCTCGCGCCATCGGTGTACGGCCTGCTGTTCACGCTCAACACGCTCATCGTGCTGACGCTGGAGATTCCGCTCACCGCTCACACGGCGCACTGGCCGTATCGAACAACGCTGCCGCTTGGCGCGCTGCTCGTGACGGCCGGGTTCGGGTTGCTCGTGTTCTGCCAAGGGGCATGGTCGGTTGCAGCCACGGTCGTTGTCTGGACGTTTGGCGAGATGCTGCTGTTGCCGACCGTGGCCGCATACCTGACCGATCTCGCCCCGTCTGGTTCGTCTGGAGAATACGTCGGGATCTACTGGTCCATGATGAGTGTCGCCATGATGGCCGCGCCCTCGATCGGCACGACCGTGCTCCAACATCTCGGTCCGACGGCTCTGTGGACCGGCACCCTGGCGGTCGGCGCCCTCTCGGTGGGGATGCTCGCCATGCTGCCGCCGCCGGAAAAATCTGCAATCTGAAATCCGCAATCTGCAATGTTAGGATTGCCCCCGGAGGATCTATGCGCCGACGTGTTCCTGCGATCCTGGCCCTGATCGTCTGCACCTTGCTCGCGGCGCCCGCTGCTCAGGTGCCCGCTTCGCTCCGTATCATCACACTCCCCGAAAGCCACCAGCTCAGCTTGATGGGCTGGCGCGCCATGGCCATGGCTCCGGGCGGGACGCGATTCGTGTATGCCGCCAACGGACGGCTGTACTTGCAGGCCGTGGCCGGTGGTCAGCCGACCGAGATTCCAGGCACGGCGATTCCACCTGGCGTCATGGCGCCGGTCTTTTCGCCAGACGGCCGCTCGCTCGCGTTCTGGTCGGCGGGGGATTCGACGCTGCGGCGGATTGCGGTCGGCGGCGGCACGCCGGCGATCATCTCCCAGGCCGACAATCCGGCCGGCATGACGTGGGGATCCGACAATCAGATCGTCTTCGGCCAAAGCGCAAAGGGCATCATGCGCGTGTCCGCGAACGGCGGGACGCCGGAGACGATCGTGGCGCCCAGGGGCAGCGAGATGCTGTTTGGCCCGCAGATGCTGCCCGGGAGTGACGCGGTGCTCTTCACGGCGCTGCTGCCGCGCAACGGTGCGCCTGGGTTCGACAAGACGGAGATCGTCGTTCAGTCGTTGGGCTCCGGCATCCGCAAGACGCTCATTGACGCGCTCAGTGAAGCGCAGTACGTGCCGACCGGCCACCTTGTCTATACGGTCGATGGCGCCTTGATGGCGGTGGCGTTTGATGCGGCCCGGCTTGAAACGCGCGGCCGGCCCGTCACGATCCTCCAGGCGGTGCGGTCTGGCGGGGCTGCGGCGCAGTTCGGTTTCTCCGAGAGCGGTTCGCTGGCGTACGTGGCCGGGCGGCGTGGTCAGCGGCAAGTCGCGCTCGTCGATCGTACCGGCCGTCGCCAGCCGCTTGGATTCCTGCCCGAGACGGTGTTCGCGCCGCGACTCTCGCCGGACGGCAGGCAGCTGACGGTGGACGATCAGGGAAGCATCTGGGTCGCCGATCTCGCGAACCTCTCGATGCTGCGGCCCGTCGTCGCCAGCGGGCCGACGACCGGTGTCAATCAGTTTCCCCTGTGGTCCGCGGATGGCGAGCGCCTCTTCTTCATCTCCAACCGCGACGGCGGTGTGCAGGCGCTCTACTCGCAACGGGCCGACGGGACGGGCGACGCAGAGTTGCTCGTCAAACCCGCTCGTTCCGGGGAGTCCTGGTCGGCAACGGGCGATCGCCTGACGTACATCACATTGAAGGGGACTTCGGACTACGACGTGTGGAGTTACTCGATCCGGGACAAGACCGCGGCGCCCCTGATTGAAACGGCTGACACGGCGCAGCTGAGCAGCAAGTTCTCGCACGATGGCCGATGGGTGGCGTACCAGTCGAACGAGAGCAGCCGGTTCGAGATCTACGTGCAGCCGGTGCCAACCACTGGCGCGAAGTTCCCGATCACAAAGGACGGCGGCACTCTGCCAGTGTGGTCGCCCGACGACCGCGAGTTGCTCTACGTCAGTGGTGGCCGGCTGCATGCCGTGCCGGTTCAAATGCGGCTGACCCCGGCGACGGTGACGGCGGGTACACCCGTCCCGCTGCCCATCACGGACTTCATCCAACAGGGCACGATCTACGCGCGCCGGCAGTACGACATGACCCCTGACGGCAAGCAGTTCCTCGTGATGTACGCGCAAGCTCCGCAGGTGGAGGTGGTCGTCGACTGGTTCGACGACCTCAAACGCCGTGTGCCTGTGCAGTAGGCGACGTGGTCAGGCGACGTTCTTGCTCACGTAGTCGGCCAGAACGCGATTAATCAATGTTTGGTAGCCGACGTTTCGACGTCGGGCTTCCGTTCGGAAGCCCTTGAGCACGTCCGGATCCAGCCGGATCGCGATGAGTTGGCGTGCGCCATCGCCGAGCGGCGGACGGCCGACACGTCGCATCCCGCGAAGCTGTTCGTCTGAGGCTTCCGGAATGTCCGAGAAGTCAATGCTTCGCACCGATCCGGTACGCCGTTCTTTCTTTGCGGCTCGCGCGCCGCGCGCTGATGATGCGAATCGTTTCGCCATTGCCTGAACTCCTGAGCGTGTAGGCCACCATGAGAACCCGGCCGAGCACCGACCGTCCCAGGCGGAGGAACCGAGCCTCCGCATCAGAGTGTCGAACATCCGGACCATCCAGGGCATCCGGATCTGCGAATACCGTTGCGGCCTCATCGAATGCCACGCCATGCTTGGCCAGGTTCTCACCGGCCTTCCTGGCGTCCCACTCGAACACGGTTAAGTATATACATAACCAGCAGAATGAAGACTCGCTCGTGATCGACAGCGTCGCGCAGCCGGCAACAGATTAGGAGGAATCTGCACGTGTTCGGCACACAGAATCTGCTGCTGTTCGTGACGAGCGGAATCCTGCTCAACCTCACGCCGGGTCAGGACACCCTCTACATCGTCGGCCGGAGCGTGGCGCAGGGGCGCCGAGCAGGCGTGCTGTCGGTGCTCGGCATCGTGTCGGGGAGTGTCGTGCATACGCTCGCCGCCGCGTTCGGCCTGTCCGCGATCCTGGCTACATCGGCTCAGGCGTTTCTCGTCGTGAGAATCGCAGGCGCAGCCTACCTGACGTACCTGGGCCTGCGAATGATCTTCGAGCGATCGCGGAGGAGCGGGCAGCTGGCTGAATTCAAGCCTGACGGCAGCTGGGCGATCTACCGGGCGGGATTCTTCTCGAATCTCCTCAATCCGAAGGTCGCGCTCTTCTTCCTGGCGTTCCTGCCGCAATTCGTCGCGCCGTCGGCGGATTCCACGATCGTGGCCTTCCTGTTTCTTGGTAGTCTGTTCATCTGGACGGGGACGCTCTGGTGTCTGATTCTCGCGTGGTCTGCGTCCTCGATGAGTCGGCGTTTACGGGCAAACCCGTCCGCAGGTTCGATGCTGAGACGTGCGGCGGGGGCGATGTTCGTCGTGCTTGGTGTGAGGCTCGCCATCACCAAGTAGTGCTTCGCGGCGTGAACCAGAGAACAACGGCTCATCTGGAGGTAGTTATGACTGCTCGCACTCGGATTGCTGTCGTCGGCGCGTTGCTGCTGGCTCTGATCGGTGGCTGGGCGTCGGCGCAAATCCTTACCGTGCGGGAGCCCGTGGTGCTCTCAGGCGGCGATATCGGATTCCAGGTCGACAGTCAGCGCGGCGGCGTTCCCGTGGGGAAGATCGTGGTGCGCGTGGACGGGAAATGGGTGGAGGCGCAACTGTCGACGGGGATCAAGCGCCTGCCAAACTGAGGCGCCGGTCCGGCTGAAGCCGGACCCCACG
>JBAUGX010000193.1:0-5443 GCA_049679965.1 Vicinamibacterales bacterium | reverse complement strand
GCCGCCACGCGGCTTAGTCCAACAGGGTTTATCCGCACTGAGCCCGCGCCAGGTACGCACGTCGATCATCGTGGCAGTGCGGATGAAACCCTATTCGTTCGGCCGACAACCCGCAAAGGCAAATGTGTCAGGAGCAATGCATGAACTTGAAACAGCAGCTGCAACGACGAGATTTCTGGCTCCACCTGGACTTCAATATCGGAATTGCCATTGTCTTGGCGGTGACGCTCATTACATACGTCGTATCGAAGTTCGTGGGTTAACGCGACAACGGATCCGGAAGACGTGATGCCAAAGACAACCAGCGGCCGAACATCGAAATGGAGCCGACGCTTTTAACGGTCCGCGCGATCATGTCGCCGAAAAGCGCGGCTCATTTCGGGCGTTATGCGTCATGACCAAACAATGAGGGAGATGCATCCATGCCGGACCAAAGCCCTTTCATATGGCACGAGCTGGTCACCTCCGACCAACCGCGTAGCGGAGGATTCTTCAGTCAGCTGTTTGGGTGGACTCGCAAGGAAGTTGATGCTGGGCCATTCGGCACCTACACCTTGTTTCAGAAGAACGGCCAGGATGTCGCAGGGATGATGAACCCAACGCCCGACACACCTGGCAAGGGATCGTATTGGCACTCCTATATCGCGGTAGAGGATGTAGACGACTGTGCCAAGCGCGCTCTTGCTCTCGGCGGGAGCGTTCTAGTGGCTCCGCATGATGTGCCCGATGTTGGCCGCGTGTGTGCGGTGGCAGATCCCACCGGGGCCGTCGCTCACCTCATGCAACCGGTGAAATACGCGCGCGTCATGAAGACTGACAATCCAGATTTTGACAATGCCGCCCTGGAGGTGTTGACACGCTTCCGCTACAAGGCGGCGACCTGCGCTGGAAAGCCAGTGCCAGAGATCATCACGATCACTCACACGTTCTCTATTCAATGTGAGCAGGCTAACATCAACTGGAGCCGACGGCGCATCGACCGCCCGCGCCGCGGCTCAGTTGTACCGCTGACCGCCGTGAACGATTCTGAGAAGGAGAACCGTTGGCCGGAAGCATTAGTAACGTAGGGTACTGGTCTGGTCTGGCCGCGTTCACGGCGACCGTGGCGTACGGTATCGTGCAGATCCTGCAGGTTGCCGGCATGCTTCGGTTTCCCGCTGACGAGATTCTGATCTACGGAACATCGCTCTGCATCGTCGTGCCATTCATTTTGGAGATGCTGGCCCTCCATCATCTGACGCCGCCGCGCAAGCAGTTCTGGACCCATGCATCACTGATCTTCACGATCATCTATGCGGTCTTTGTCAGTGCGAATTATGTTGTCCAACTCGCAACGGTCATCCCGGCAAAGCTGAGGGGGGTGTCCGAAGCCATTCGAGTTCTCGAACAAACCCCACATTCCTTGTTCTGGGACTATGACGCAGTGGGCTATATCGCGATGGGCTTGGCGTGTCTGCTTGCTGTTCCTGCGGTCGATGGCGTCGGCTTCGAGCGCTGGGTCAGGCGATCGCTCATCGCCAATGCTCTCGTCACCCCGCTCATCAGCATCGTCTACTTCTATCCGACGTTTTCAAGCAGGCTGCTGTTTCTCGGCTTTCCATGGGCGATCACAGCACCCCTTTTCATGCTGATGCTGGCGATCATGCTGCGGGGAAGGCACAGTGCGCCTGTATAGATCCTGATTCTTCGCCAGCCTTCCAGCGGACCGGCGCCGGGAAGTTGAGACTGTGCGGAAAGCGATTAGACGGTACTTGCCCGCCGGCTACGAGGAGGTCAACAGCAAGAACATGCTCGTGTACCAGGTGCCACTGGAGCGCTACTCGGACACCTGCAACGGTCGCCCGCTTTGGTATGTTGCGCTCGCGTCAGAGAAGTCGTACCTTTCGTTGCACTTGATGCCCGTTTACGCTGATAAAGGATTGGCCAGGCGACTCGCGGATGGCTTCCAGGCGGCAGGCAGGAAACTGGACCTGGGCAAGGCTTGCATCCACTTCAAGAGAGCAGACGACTTGGCGCTCGACGTGATCGGGCAGATCGTGGCAACGATTCCGCCGGATCGCTGGGTACAGGTTGCCCAAGCCGCGCGTCGGCGTTAGGCGGAGGCTGTCGTTGCGGGTCGCCCCAGCCAGGCTTGTGCGCAAGCTGGTAGAGTATCGGATTGCGGAGTGGCATGATGCCCAGACGTAACCTCATCGCGGCGCTCGTCATCGCCCTCGGAATTCTGCGCGGATCTCTGCAAGGGGCGCAGACTGCGGAAATATCAACTCTGGCACGCTCGCACCTCGCCGAGATCATCACGGTGTTTCAGCGGGCGTGGTTGCATCGAGCCGCCATGGACTGGGGCAGTCTCAGCCAGCGTGTGTTCGAGAGGGCGGGCGCCGCACAAACGATTCCAGACACCTACGATGCAATCCGCCTGGCGCTGACATTGCTCGGCGACAAGCACAGCTATTACGTGACCGCGTCTGGTCAGTACATCTTCAATCCGGAATCTCCCACGCAGTCCACGGGGCAGTGCACGCCAGTCCCGGTGGCCGTACCGGCAATCCCTGCGGATGTGGGATACGTTCGGATTCAGATGACCACGTCTCCCGAAGCCATTCAAGAAGCTCTCCGGAATGGCGACCGCGCCGGCACCATTGGCTGGATTGTCGATCTCCGAGGCAGTGGCGCCGGAAACACGTGGCCCGCTCTGGCGGGAATCGGATCGTTGCTCGGCGACGGCACCGCAGGCTTCTTCGTGGACGCGGTGAACCGTCCGACGCCGTGGGGGTACACGAATGGCATGGCCTGGCTGCAAACGCCACGGCAAGACTTGGCGTTTCTCGAGATGCCATATCGATTGCGCATGCCTGGCCCACGGGTGGCGGTGTTGACGGACATCGGCATCGCCGGCCCTGGCGAGGCGCTCGCGATCGCCTTTCGCGCGCGGGAAAACACCAGAAGTTTTGGTACGCCCACGTGTGGTCTCTCGGCCGCCGTCGCGCAGATTCCGCTCAGTCGTGGCGCGCGACTCGGAGTGGTGACGAGCGTGATGGCGGATCGCACCATGAAGAAATATGGCGGGGCCGTTGACCCTGACGAACTGGTGGCCAATCCGCTCGAGGTCGTACCCCACGCGCTTGCGTGGCTGCATCGTCCATAAGGCCGCTCTCATGAAGACCGCATCGGGGTTCATTTTGGGCTGTGTCATCCTGGGGATGGGTGTGTCTGTCGTCACTGCCAGACAGGACGGCGTTCCGTCTGGTCAGCAGGCCACGCGCCCCGCCCGGGTTCCCCCCGAGCTGTCCGATGTACTGGTCCATTCCCCGCTGGATGGGTGCAGCCCCGTGGCGTCGGTGGGGCCGAACACGCGGGAACGGCTGCGCATCGCCACCTGGAACATCCGCGCCGCGCTGTCGGCCCCTGTTGACGCGATCGCCGCCGAAGTCGCCACCATGCAGGCCGACATTGTCGCGCTGCAGGAGGTTGATCTGCGGACGCGTCGATCCGGGTTTGTGGACGAGCCTGCGACACTGGCCACGGCCCTTGGCTTCCACTACGCCTTTGCCGCCAGCATCAAGTGGGACGAGGGGGATTATGGCCTCGCGATTCTCTCCAGGTTTCCGCTGACGGACGTTCGAAGGCACCGGCTCGACGCCACCACCGCTACCGAGCCCCGCATTGTCCTCCAGGCCACGGTCTGCGCTGGAAAGCGGCCCCTGCACCTGTTCAATCATCACGCCGACGGCTGGGCCGGGTCGCGAGCGGCCGGGTTCGGAGAGTTACGAGAGATCCTGCGGCCGTACATGGGGCGCGGCCTTTTCGTCGTGGGTGATTTCAACGAACAGCCCGACGGTCCGGCCGTGGGTGGCCTCTTCGACACCGGTCTCGTCGATCTGGGCGCCGAACTGGGTATCAGGACAGAAAACAGGCGCCGCATCGACTACCTGCTGGCCGACCGTTCGCTCGCGGGCCTCTCGTCCCGCGTCCGGGTCTGGCCGACCGAGAAGAGCGATCACCATGCCATGCTGGCCGACCTCGAGTGGTGACGGCCGCCGTTGATCTCGGCGATCAATGAGTGGACAATGGCCGGCATATGCGCATCTCTCTCGCCATCGCCTGTGCTGCCGTTGTCGCGCTCCTGTCGGTCGGCGCGCTGACCCAGCAGTTCCCGCTCAAACAGGACGTCGAACGGCTGGCGCAGGGGCCCATGCGCGTCGACCGGGTGAAGGAGGGCCTCTACGTCATCCGCGGGCCGTTCCTCAAGTGCGGCACGCGCGGCTGCCGGCCGAACGGACCTGACGACGGGCTGATCCACGAGCCGGGCGACGTGGCCATGCGGATCACGCCGGCCGGCGTGATTCTCATCGACGACAAGTACCCGGAAAACGTGGCCGACGTGCTGACGCTCGTCAAGAGCATCACGCCGCTGCCGGTCAAGTACCTCCTCAATACGCATCACCATGGCGACCACGTGAGCGGCAACGCCAACATCCGCGAGATGGGCGTGGACGTCATCGCGCACAAGAACATCCGCGAGAACTTCCTGAGAATCAGGCAGCCGGGAGAGCCCAACATCACGTTCGCCGATCAGGGCGCCGTCTATCTGGGCGGGGTCGAGGTGCAGATGTTCTATCTGGGACGCGGCCACACCAATGGCGACACGGTGATCTACTTCCCCGATCTGAAGACCGTCCACACGGGCGACCTCATCATCGACGGGATGCCGGTCATCGACTATCCGGGCGGCGGCAGCGCGCTCGAGTTCGTCAAGACGATCGACAACCTGCTCAAGATCGACTTCGACACGATGATTCCCGGACACGGCCGCGTGATGACGAAAGACGAGGTCCGCGCGTACAAAGTCCGGTTCGAGACGATGAACGAGCGGATGCGCGATCTGGTGCGCCGGAACGTGCCGAAAGACCAGGTGGCCACGCTCGAGCAGGCGCGGACGCAATTGAAGCTGGCCGATCTCGGATGGGACAACTCGGTCAGTACCACGGCGTGGCTGGGGAGCATCGGCCGGTACTACGACGAGATGGCGGCGGCGCAGTAGCAAGGAGGACGTATGGGCCGGCGGACGGTAGCGGCGCTCGCGACAGCCATGGCGCTGTTGTGCGTGAGTGGGGACCTTCGCGTGTCGGGACAGGGGCAGGCGACTCCGGCGCTGCAGGTCGTTCGCGACGCCGCGGCGGCGATGGGCGGCGAAGCCAGGATTCTGGCGGTCAAGACGCTGACCATCGAAGGGTACGCGACCAATCCGAACATCGGCCAGGCGATGACCCCCGAGGCCGAGCCGCTGTGGTGGATGATTCCCGACTACAAGCGGACGATTGACCTCGTCAACGGACGGATGGCGCTGACGATGTCGCGGCGGCCCGCGTTTCCGGCTGTCTTCGACGCCGGTCCGGGCCGCGGCGGCGCGGCGGGCGCCGGAGCCCGCGGCGGTGGCCAGCCC
>JBAUGX010000192.1:0-16170 GCA_049679965.1 Vicinamibacterales bacterium | reverse complement strand
CCGAGCGCCGCGACCTGGACGACGGAGCGGCGCAGCGAGCGATTCTGGCGCTCTCGACCCGCCCATCGGCCGATCGCGCCGGACGCGAGCCGATTGGGTATCGTGACCTCGGAGTCGAGCAACTGGGTGCGGTGTACGAGACGCTGCTCGACTACGTCCCCATAATCCGGCTGAAGCCGGATCCCACGACAGGCACGCCAAGCCGGCTGAAGCCGGAGATCACTTCAGGGCGTGGGGTCCGGCTTCAGCCGGACCAGGCGAGCCAGCGTCCGTTGGTTGCGCTGATCTCGGGCTCCGGCGTTCGCAAGGCCACCGGCACGTTCTACACGCCTCAGCCAATCGCCGAGTACCTCGTCCGCCGCGTGCTCGGCTCACTTGTCCACGAGGCCACACCCGACCGCATCCTGCAGCTTCGCATCGTCGATCCGGCGATGGGGAGCGGCGCCTTTCTCGTCGCTGCCTGCCGCTATCTGGCCAGTGCGTACGAAGCGGCCCTCATCCAGACCGGGGCGTGTCAGCCAACTGATCTTCACGATCAGGATCGCGCGGCCATCCGCCGGTCGATTGCCGAACGGTGCCTGTACGGGGTCGACCTCAATCCCATGGCGGTTCAGCTCGCCCGCCTCTCCCTGTGGCTGACGACGCTCGCGGCGGATCGACCGCTTAGCTTTCTGGATCATCGATTGGCTGTCGGCGACAGCCTCATCGGCGCATGGGTCGCGTCCCTGGGCCGCCCGCCGACTCGATCGGGACGCGGGCCTGCCTCACTTGACCCGCATTTGCCGCTGTTCGACGAGCCACGCTTTCACGACGCGCTGCGGACCGCCGTGCCCGTGCGCTTCTCACTCGAGTCGATGCCGAACGACACGCTCGAAGAGGTGCGAGCGAAAGAGCGAGCGCTCGACGCGATGAACAGCCGCGACCGAGCCTTGGGGCGATGGAAGCGGATTGCAGACCTCTGGTGCGCGTCGTGGTTTCAGACCTCCGAGCATGCCGTGCCGGCCGCCGCGTTTGGCGCGCTGTCGGACTTCATCTTGACTGATGGCGGCCCGCTGCCGACGCACAAGACCGACGCGTACCTGCGGACGAGCGAGCGCATCGCCGAGGCGCGGCGTTTCTTCCATTGGGAGATCGAGTTTCCGGAAGTGTTCTTCGCTCTCGATGGCACGCGCCTCGCCAACGGCGGCTTCGACGCCGTGATCGGCAACCCGCCGTGGGACATGATCCGCGCCGACCGCGGGTCCGAGAGCTTGCGAGGCCGCGCGCGGGAAGACGTGGCGCTCACCGTGCGGTTCACGCGCGACGCCGGCATGTATCGCGCGCAATCCGACGGCCATTCGAACCGCTATCAGCTCTTTGTCGAGCGTGCGTGTTCGCTGACCCGTGCCGGCGGACGCGTTGGGCTCGTCTTGCCATGGGGTCTCGCAGCCGATCGCGGCAGCGCCCCGCTGCGCCAACTGCTCCTCACCCGCGCCGACGTTGACACACTGGTTGGCTTCGACAACCGGCGCGGTATCTTTCCAATTCACCGCGGGGTCCGGTTCCTGCTGATGACGGCGTCCACGGGCCAGTCGACCCGCGAGATCGCGTGCCGATTCGGTCTCGACGACCCGGCCGACCTCGAGTCGGTCGGCGAGGAGCCGCCAGCCTCGTCTGCGTGGTTTTCCACCCGGCTCACGCCGGCGGTCCTCGATCGGGTGTCCGGTCCGGACCTCACGATTCCGTGGGTGCAGACGCCAATGGATCTGTCGATTGCGGAGCGGGCCGCCGCGCTGTTCCCGGCGCTTGGCAGCCAATCGGGCTGGTCGGCTCGGTTTGGCCGCGAGCTGAACGCCACCGAGGATCGCGGATCGTTCTGTGGCCCACGCGAAGGTCTGCCGATTGTCGAGGGAAAGCAGATCCAGCCCTTCGTCGTCGATCTGGACGCGGCTCGATACGCCATCCGCCGACGCGTGGCGCGGCAGTTGCTGCCGCACGGCCGCTACACCACTCCACGCCTGGCGTACCGGGACGTGGCGGGCGCCACCAATCGCCTGACGCTCATCGCCGCGATCCTGCCGGGCCAGTGCGTCTCCACCCACACGCTCTTCTGTCTGCGCACGCCGCTGGCCCTCAGAGACCAGCATTTTCTCTGTGGCCTCTTCAACAGCCTCGTCGTCAATTTCCTGGTGCGCCTGCAAGTGACCTTGCATGTCACCACCGCCGCAGTCGAACGGCTTCCGATCCCAACGCGCGAGGCCGCGCCCGGCGCCGTCCGCGAGGTGGCCTCGCTCGCCAGGATGATGGCGCGAAGCCACGGTGATTCGAGCGCCTTTGCCTTCGCGCGCCTCCAGGCACGCGTCGCCGATCTCTATCAGCTGACGACCGACGAGTTCGCCCACGTCCTGTCGACCTTCCCACTGATTCCTCAGCCGAAGCGCGACGCCGCGTTTCGTCTTTTCGCCACGGAGACACAGAGGACACAGAGATGAATGAACCACAGAGTCACCAAGACACGGAGAACACGCACATCGCTCAAATCAATATGCTCACGTCCCGCATCATCGCGTGTGCCATTGCGGTCCATCGAGCGCTCGGTCCGGGTCTGCTCGAGCAGATCTACGAGTCGGCCATGTGCATAGAGCTGGAGGACTGTGCGATTCCGTTCATTCGGCAGACTCGCATTCCTGCGTACTACAAGGGCAAGCTACTGGGCGAGTACCGTGTCGATCTCGTCGTCGGCGATCTGGTCCTCGTTGAAGTCAAGTGCGTGGAGCGTCTGAACCCCGTTCACGAAGCCCAGGTGTTGACCTATCTCCGCCTGACTGGGGAACGGGTCGGTCTCCTCATCAACTTCAACTCTCGGCTGTTGAAAGAGGGAATCAAGCGGCTGATCCTATAAGGGGCGTCCGATCTCCGTGCCTCCGTGGCTCTGTGGTTAAATCTCTCTGCGTCCTCAGAGCCTCCGTGGCTTATAGTTGCGGATTGCGCCCGTGACTACCGGCCAGCTCTACATCAACGGCGAATTCGTCCGGGCCCGCACCGCCGCGACCCTCGACGTCATCGATCCGGCCACCACCGAAGTCATTGGCCGCGTGCCCGACGCCAACGCGGCCGACGTGGATATGGCCGTCAGGGCCGCACGTACGGCGTTCGACGAAGGCCCGTGGAAGGACGCCACCGCGCAGGACCGCGGCCGCATCCTCTTCAAGCTGGCTGAGATTGCGCGCGGCCGCGCCGACGAGCTCGCGGCGCTCGAGACGCAGAACACCGGCAAGCCGATCGTGGAAGCCGAGTTCGACGTCGCGGACGTCGCCACGTGCTTCGAGTACTACGGCGGCCTCGCCACCAAGATCCACGGCGACGTCATCCCCATCCCCGACAATGCCATGAGCCTGGCCCTGCGCGAGCCCATCGGCGTGGCCGGCCAGATCGTGCCCTGGAACTACCCGTTGCTGATGGCCGCCTGGAAGCTCGCGCCGGCGATCTGCGCCGGCTGCACGACGATCTTGAAGCCCGCCGAGCAGACCCCGCTCTCGGTGCTCGCGCTGGCCGCGAGCTTTGCCGACGCGGGTCTGCCGCCCGGCGTCGTCAACATCGTGACCGGCATCGGCCCAGGGGCCGGTGCGGCCATGGTCCAGCATGCGAACGTCGACAAGATTGCGTTTACGGGCAGCGCGGAGGTCGGCAAGGCGATCATGCGCAGCGCGGCCGACACGCTCAAGAAGATCTCGCTCGAGCTCGGCGGCAAGTCACCGAACATCTTCTTTGCGGACGCCGATTTTGCGACCGCCGTCGAGGGCGCGCTCTTTGGCGTCTTCTTCAATCAGGGCGAGGTCTGCTCGGCAGGCAGCCGGATTCTCGTGGAGCGGTCGATCTACAAGCCGTTTCTCGACGCCATGGTCGAGAAGGCGCGCACGATCACGCTCGGGCCCGGTGCCGATCGCGCGACGAAGATGGGGCCGGTCGTCAGTCGCGAGCAGTTCGATCGCGTACGCCGCTACCAGGAGATCGGCAAGCTCGAGGCGAAAGTCGCCATCGGCGGCGGTCGCGCAACCGGGCCCGCGCTCGGCCGCGGCTACTTCATCGAGCCGACCATCTTTTATGATGTGGACAACTCCGCGCGCATCGCGCGCGAGGAGATCTTCGGCCCGGTGGCGTCGGTCATCCCATTCGACACCGAGCAAGAGGCCCTCGCCATCGCCAACGACACCGACTACGGCCTCGCCGCCGCCGTCTGGACGCGCGACATCTTCCGCGCCATGCGCTTCGTCAAGCGCCTGCGCGCCGGAATCGTCTGGGTCAACCACATGCAGCCGACCTATGTCGAGGCGCCATGGGGCGGCTACAAGCAGAGCGGCATCGGCCGCGAGCTCGGCAAGTGGGGCGTCGACGAATATCTCAACGTCAAGCAGGTGTACATCAATCTGTCCGAAGAGCCCATCGGTTGGTACTGAATTGACCAAGGAGCAGCCTGTGACCTACTACGGTGCCAAAGATCTCGCGACGGCGTTCCGCACCGTCCGCGCGAACACGGTGAAGATCGCCGAAGAGATTCCGGAGAACAAGTACGACTTTCGGGCGTCGCCGGACACGCGCACGGTGGCGCAGACGCTCGTGCACATCGCGCTGAGTCCGGGTTTTGGGTATTTCATCCACAGCAACCGGATCACCGATTTGACGAAGGTCGACTTCCCGGCCCTGATGCAGAAGATGATCGCTGAGGAAGCGAAGCCTCGCGGCAAAGCGGAGATCGTGGCCCTCCTCAAAGCCGAGGGCGAGAAGGTTGCGGCCTTTCTGGCCGGCCTCTCCGACTCGTTTCTGGCCGAGCCGCTGTCGATGATGCCCGGCGCGGAGCCAGCGACGAAAACCCGGTTTGAGATGCTGCTCTCAACGAAAGAACATGAAATGCATCATCGGGGTCAGCTGATGCTGCTGCAGCGGATGATCGGTCTCGTGCCGCATCTGACGCGCGAGCGGCAGGAGCGGATGGCGCAGGCGCGGCGGTGACACGGACGCCGCCGCCACGCTTTCCGCCTGCCGCGCTCAGGTTTCTGCGCGCGCTCAAGCGGAATAACCGCCGTGAGTGGTTTCTTGCGCATCGCGACGACTACGAAGGTCACGTGCGTCAACCGATGACGGCGTTCGTCGAGCGTCTGGCAGAGGATCTTCGGGCGTTCGCGCCGGAGCTTGTGGCCAGTCCGAAGGCGTCGATGTACCGGATCTACCGCGACGTCCGCTTTTCTGCGAACAAGGCGCCCTACAAGACGCACGTCGCTGCGGTGTTTCCAACACGGGGCCTGCCCAAGCACGAAGGCGCCGGCCTGTACTTCCACGTCTCGCCCGACGAAGTGTGGGTGGGCGGCGGCATGTACGCGCCCTCCACTTCCCAGATTCACGCCGTCCGCGAGCACATTGCGGCCAACGTGAGGCGCCTTCGGGCCATCGTCGAGTCGCCGGGGTTTCGGCGGACCGTGGGACAACTCGAGGGCGAGCGGCTGCGGCGCGTGCCCCGAGGCTTCCCCAAGGATCACGAAGCCGCGGAATATCTGAAGTTCCGGCAGTTTCTGGCTGGCGCCGAGTTTCCGCCCGTGTTTGCGACAAGCCCGAGGTTCTATCCGACGCTTCTCGCCGTCTTCCGGCGCGTCGCGCCGCTCATGCGGTTCCTCAACGAGCCGCTCTTGCACTAACATCACTGACGAAACGTGATGAACCACTTTGGGAGGAACGACGATGGCTCTTCAGCTTGGTGAGATTGCTCCAGACTTCGAAGCCCAGACCACGCAGGGCCCGATTCGCTTCCACGACTGGATGGGCGACTCGTGGGCCGTGCTCTTTTCCCATCCGAAGGATTTCACCCCGGTCTGCACGACCGAGCTCGGCTACATGGCCAAGCTCAAGCCGGAGTTCGACAAGCGCAACGTGAAGGTCATCGGGCTGAGCGTCGACCCGGTCGAGAACCACTCGAAGTGGGCCAACGACATCAAGGAGACGCAAGGCCACGCCCCGAACTACCCGATGATCGGCGACACGGATCTCAAGGTGTCCAAGCTGTACGGCATGCTGCCGGCGAGTCTGTCGGGAACCTCCGAGGGTCGCACGGCGGCCGACAACCAGACCGTTCGCAACGTCTTCGTCATCGGCCCGGACAAGAAGGTCAAGCTCATCATCGTGTACCCGATGACGACGGGCCGGAACTTCGACGAAGTGTTGCGGGTCATCGACTCGATGCAGCTCACGGCGAAACACAAGGTCGCGACCCCGGTCAACTGGAAACAGGGCGAGGACGTGATCATCGCGGGCTCGGTGTCCGATGACGACGCGAAGAAGACGTACCCGAACGGCTGGAAAGCGCCAAAACCGTATCTGAGAATCGTGCCGCAACCAGGCAAGTAGGTCGCGCGCTGGCCAAAATCACCTACGCGACGATGAGTGCGGATCGGATGGACGATCTGCACCGCGAGATCGACGCGGCTATCGACCGGGTGAAGCCGTCGTTTGGCAGAAGCTACCCGCTGATGATCGGTGGCCGCGAGGTCCGCGCCCCGGGCGAATTCGACGTCCGCAGTCCGATCGACACCCGCATCCTCCTCGGCCGGTTTCAGCACGCCGGCCCCGACGCGGTCGGCGACGCCGTCGCCGCCGCGAGGGCCGCCTTGCCGGCGTGGAGCGCACGCTCGTGGCGGGACCGTGTCTCGCTCCTCAAGCATGTCGCCGAGAAGATTCGCGCCCGCCGGTGGGATCTCGCGGCGCTGATGGGATACGAGGCCGGCAAGAGCCGCCTCGAATGCGTCGGCGACGTCGAGGAATCCGCCGATCTCATCGAGTACTACGCGAGCGAAGTCGAGCGGCACGACGGGTTCGAGACCAGGCTCGGCGTGCTCGGCCCCGGCGAGGAGAACTGGAGCGTCCTCCTGCCGTACGGCGTCTGGGCCGTGATTTCTCCCTTCAACTTTCCACTCGCACTTGCCGCCGGTCCGGCCGGCGCCGCGCTCGTCGCCGGCAACACCGTCGTCTTCAAGCCCGCGACGGTCACGTCGCTCGTCGGCTTCAAGCTCTACGAGGTCATGGCCGAGGCCGGCATCCCGGCCGGTGTGTTCAATTTCATCAGCGGCGGCGGCACTACGACCGGCCAGGATCTGGTCGACAGCCTTGATGTCGACGGCGTCGTCTTCACCGGGTCGAAAGCCGTCGGCATGCATTTGATCCGCAGCAACGCGGCGCGTCCGATGCCGCGCCCGCTCATCATCGAGATGGGCGGCAAGAACCCGGCGATCGTCATGCCCTCGGCCGACCTCGACAAGGCGAGCGACGGCGTCGTGCGCTCGGCGTTTGGTGCGCAGGGGCAGAAATGCTCGGCGGCCTCGCGTGTGTACGTGGCGAAGCCCATTCGCGACACGTTTGTCCGGCTGCTGGTGGAGAAGATAGAGGCGCTCAAGATCGGCAACCCGCTCAACCGGGATGTCTACCTCGGGCCGGTCATCAGCGAAGACGCCGTCAAGACGTTCGAGCGGGCCGCGGCGCGCGCCAGGGCTGACGGCGGGCGAATCCTGACCGGCGGCCGGCGGCTCACCGACGGCGACTTCGCTCATGGATATTTCGTCGAGCCCACGCTCATCGACGGCCTCCCCACGAGCCACGCGCTCTTCAGCGAAGAGCTCTTCGTGCCCATCACGCTCCTTGCCGACGTGACGTCACTCGATGAGGCAATCGCCCTCGCGAATCGGACCGAGTACGGCCTGACGGCGGGCATCTTCTCGGAGGACGAGCGGGAGATCGAACAGTTTCTCGGCCAGATCCAGGCAGGCGTCACCTACGTCAACCGTCGCGCCGGCGCGACCACCGGCGCCTGGCCCGGCATCAACTCGTTTGGCGGTTGGAAGGCCAGCGGCTCGACAGGCCGTGGGACCGGCGGGCCCCACTATGTCCAGCAGTTCATGCGGGAGCAGTCGCGCGTGCGGATTCGCTAAGATTGCAGAATTACAGGATTGCAGAAATGACGACTTCCCCAATGTCTTAAACCTATACCGCCTACTTGGGGTCTAATGGCCGTATGAAGTCGTCAATTTTTGCCACTGCGGCGGCAACCGGCCTGGCAGTTCTTGCCAGCGGCGCCCTGCGCACCTCACCCGCCGCGGCAGACTTCCCCAACGACGACAAAGCGATCGTCCACGTCCTGAACCGGGTCGCGTTTGGCCCCCGTCCCGGTGACGTCGAACGAGTCCGGGCGATGGGCCTGCAAGCGTATATCGAGCAGCAGCTCCATCCCGAGCGCATCGCGGACGCCGCGATGGACGCCAAGCTGTCCGGCCTCACGACGGTCGGTCTGTCCTCGCGCGAGATCGCCGAGCAGTTCGAGCAGCCTCTGATAGAGGCGCGGCGCCTGCGACAGCAGCAAGGCGATAACGGGAACGCCGCCAACCCCAACCCGCCGCCGCAGCCGCCGATGCCCGAGCCAGCCGTGCAGCGAGCCAACGCCGTGCTCATCGAGCTCGGCGAGCAGAAGATGCTGCGCGCGATCTACAGCGAGCGGCAGCTGCAGGAAGTGCTCGCCGACTTCTGGTTCAATCACTTCAACGTCGACGCACGCAAGGGACGGGTCCGGTTCATGCTGACCGAGTACGAGCGCGAGGTGATCCGGCCGCACGTCCTCGGCAAGTTCAGGGATCTGCTCGGGGCGACCGCGCAGAGCCCGGCGATGCTCTTCTATCTCGACAACTGGCTGAGCGCCGATCCGAACGCGGCGGATCGTGACGCCCCGCGGCCGCTCTTCAGACGTGATCGGTTCGGTCGGCCGGTCGTCGTGCAGGGCCTGCCGCGACGAATTCCCCAGGACGGTCAGCGGAACCCGCCGAGAGGCCTCAACGAAAACTACGGCCGCGAGCTGATGGAGCTGCACACGCTCGGCGTCGACGGCGGCTACACCCAGAAGGACGTGACCGAGGTCGCGCGCGCGTTCACCGGCTGGACGATTGAACAGCCCCGCCAGGGCGGCGATGCGATGTTCGACCCTCGCATCCATGATCCCCGGGAAAAGATCGTGCTCGGCCACAAGATCCGGGCAGGCGGCGGCGAGAACGACGGGGAGCAGGTGCTCGACATCCTCGCCAAGCACCCCTCGACCTCACGCTTCATCGCGATGAAGCTGGCGCGGAGGTTCGTGAGCGACGCGCCGCCTCCCGCGCTCGTTGATCGCGCCGCGAAGCGCTTTCGCGACACCGACGGCGATCTGCGCGAGGTCGTGCGGACGATTCTGACCTCACCCGAGTTCCTCTCACCCGATGCGTATCGCGCCAAGGTCAAGACGCCACTGGAATTCGTCGTCGGCGCCGTGCGCGTCACGGGCACCGAGGTGCCGACCGGGCGGGCGCTCGTCGGGGCGATGCAGCAGCTCGGCATGCCGCTGTACCAGTGCCAGCCGCCGACCGGCTACAAGGACACGGCGGATGCCTGGGTGAACACCGGCGCGCTGGTCAACCGGATGAATTTTGCGGTGCAGCTCGCTAGCAGCACCCTGGGGCGCGGCCCTGGTGGCGCGCGGCAAGGCGGCCAGGGCCTCGGCGGCGGGCGCGGAGGACGTGGCCGCCAATCGGTAGCCACCAACCAGCCACCCGTCACTGGTGAGGCCATCTCCCAGGCCGTCAGCACCATCCTGGCGGGTGATGTGTCGGACACGACACGCGCGACGATCGCCAAGGCGACGAGCGTGCCGCAGATGACGGCGCTCGCGCTCGGTTCCCCCGAATTTCAGCGACGATGAGGCTCCCATGATTTCCCGCAGAGTCTTTGTCAAGAACGGCGGCTTCGCTCTCGTGAGCCTCGGCTTCGCGCCGTCGTTTCTGACGCGGACGGCGTTCGCCCAGGGCGGTGGGCGGTCCAAGCAGCTCATCGCGATCTTTCAGCGCGGCGCGGTCGACGGCCTCAACATGATCGTGCCGTTTGGCGAGAACGACTACTACCGGGCCCGGCCGAGCATCGCGATCCCGAAGCCGAACGCCGGCGAGAACGCCGCCCTCGATTTGAACGGCTTCTTCGGACTCAACCCGCGGCTGCAGCCGCTCAAACCGCTCTGGGACGCACGGCAGCTCGCCATCGTCCACGCCTGCGGATCGCCGGACAACACCCGGTCGCACTTCGACGCCCAGGATTACATGGAGACGGCGACGCCCGGGGTGAAGAGCACCCAGGACGGCTGGCTGAATCGGTATCTTCAGGCCCGCCGAAGCGCCGAAGCCGAGAAGGCGTCCACGCCGTTTCGTGCCGTGGCGCTCACGCAGCAGATGCCGCGCATGCTGCAAGGCAAGGCGCCGGCCCTGGCGATCAATCAACTCGGTCAGTTCGGCATCCGCGCCGGACAGGCGAGCGAGTCCATCGGCGCGTCTTTCGAGGAGCAGTTCGCTGCTGCGGCCGACCGGGTGCTGAACGCCACCGGCCGCGAGGCATTCGACGCAATCAAGATGCTCAAAGGGGTCGACCCGGCGCGGTATCAGCCGGCCAACGGCGCGGAATATCCGCGGACGCCGTTCGGCCAGGCCCTTCAACAGATCGCACAGCTCGCCAAGTCGGACGTCGGCCTCGAAGTCGCGTTCGCGGATCTCGGCGGCTGGGACACTCACGTCAACCAGGGCGCCGCCCAAGGCCAGCTGGCCAACCGGCTCGACGATTTCGCCCGCGGCATCGCCGCGCTGGTCGGCGATCTGGGCGATCGCATGGCCGACACGGTGGTCCTGACCATGTCGGAGTTCGGGAGGGCCGTCGGCGAGAACGGGAACCGCGGCACCGACCACGGCCACGGCAACGCGATGCTCGTCATGGGTGGCGGCGTTCGCGGCGGCCACGTCTACGGCAAATGGCCCGGGCTCGCCGTCGAGCAGCGGTACGAGCGGCGCGACCTCGCAGTCACGACCGACTTCCGCGACGTCTTCGGCGAGATCGTCGTGCGGCACCTCGGCGTCACCGACGCGAAACCGATCTTCCCCGGGTACAATCTGCAGCTGTCGAAGTTCCCTGGACTGTTCGCATAGTGAGACCGCCGGTCTCTACGGGCATGCTAAAGTGCCCGAGTGCGGCTGGCTGATCTCCCTACCCCTCAAGTTCTCGTCGATCGCACGCGTCTGCTGAACAACATCGACCGGGTGCAGAAGGTGGCTGATGCTGCGGGCGCTCGCCTTCGGCCCCACGCGAAGACCCATAAATCGCCGGTCATCGCGCGGTGGCAACTCGAGCGCGGCGCGGTCGGGGTGTGCTGCGCGAAGCTTGGCGAAGCCGAAGTATTCGCCCACGCGGGGATCCACGACATCCGTCTCCCCTATCCAGTCAACCCGTCGAACGCCGCGCGTGTTGTCGCGCTGATGGATCGTGCGGCGATCTCGATCATCGTCGACCATCCGGGCGTCGCGCGCGGCTGGTCCGACACGATGAGCCGGGCTGGGCGAACGCTCGATGTATTGATCAAAGTGGACGTCGGATTTCATCGCTGCGGCATTGACCCCGACGCGGCCGACACGCTGGCCTTCATTCAGATGATCTCGAAGCTTCCCGGCTTGCGCCTGCGCGGCCTGCTCAGCCATGCCGGCCACGGCTACCAGGCCGCGTCCGACGCCGAGCTGACTGCGGTCGCACGGCGCGAGGCCGAGATCCTTTCCGGGCTCCGAGACCGCGCCGTTCGAGCCGGCATCCCGATCGGCGAGCTGTCGGTGGGGGCCACGCCGACGCTGCGCCACACGGCGTCGGTGGCGCGACGGCATGGGCTGACTGAGCTGAGACCAGGCAACTACGTGTACTTCGACCGGACTCAGTTTGCGCTCGGGGCGGCGCCGCTCGATGATTGCGCGCTGACGGTCCTCGCCACGGTCGTCTCGAAGCCGGCGCACGACCGCATCATCCTTGATTGCGGCAGCAAAACACTGTCGAGCGATCAGGCGCGCGGCTTCGCACCCACGCCAGGCTACGGGGCAGTGCTCACCGATGATGGCTCGGCGATTGACGGGAGCTTGACGATCGAACGCCTCTCCGAGGAGCATGCCACCGTCCGCGTCAGGGGCGTCACGGCGCTCGAGCCCGGCGATCGGGTCCGCGTGCTTCCCAACCACTCGTGCGTCGTGTCGAACCTGGTTGACGCGGTTCAGCTCGTCGACGCCGATCGCGTGATCGAGACGTTGCCGGTCGCCGCGCGCGGCAAGATCGCGTAGACTACAGCTCTGCATGGCTGACAAAGAGAAGAGGGAAATCGGCGACGCGCTCGGGATGGTCGAGACACGCGGCCTCGTGGGCATGGTCGAAGCCGCCGATGCGATGCTCAAGACCGCCAACGTCGTCTTCGTCGGGTGGCAGAAGGTCGATGCCGGCCTCGTGACGGCGATCGTCCGCGGCGACGTGGGGTCCGTGAAGGCCGCGACCGACGCCGGCGCCGCCGCCGCCCGGCGGGTCGGCGAGCTGGTCGGCGTCCACGTCATCGCTCGCCCCGCAGACGATCTGGAAAAGATCTTCCCGATCCGGTGAAATCGCGGATCGGTTGATTTCACTTCTTGCTCTTGCGTCGCACCTTTCCGCCCAGTTCCTTCAGCAGTCCTTCGTCGCCGACCACGAGCAGCGGCTGGGTTGGTGATTTCAACAGATTGAAGAAATCCCCCTGCACCGTGCGGGCGTAGACGTCACGGCCGTCGGTCAGCAGCTGCACGCCGCCGCCACCGCCGGTCGCGTCGAACAAGCGTGTGCCGAACTGTTCCTCGAGAACTCGCAGGATCGCGTGAAGCTGATGGATGGAGAATCCGCGACGCCTCAGATCCGCCAGCACCAGCAGCTCGAACAGATCGATCGGCGTATACCGGCGTTCCGTGTATCCACCAGCGACCGTCCGATGGGGCCGAATCGCCGGAGGCAGGAGTCCGTCGGCATCCCACCGTTGAAGCTGTCGCGCCGTCAAGCCGGTCAAGGCGGCCACTTCACGCGAGCTGTACGTCTTTTTGAGCCTCATTTACGCGAGCCGATCGGCCATGGCCGCGCCGACAAAGTCCTTGACCGTTAGTCCACCCTCGCTGTGCGTCGAGTACACGAGCGTCACACGCCTGTAATTGATCGTGATATCGGGATGATGGTCGGCCGCCTCGGCTTCGGGAACCAGGCGATTGACGAACGCAATAGCCTCGGGAAACCCGCGGAAAGTGTACAGACGACGAATGGCGTCGCCGTCGAGCGTCCATTCCTTCAGATCCTTCATGTGCTGATCGATCTCAGCTGGCGACAACTTGGGCATGAGCCCTCCGCCGAGAATCATAGATCGCCGAAACGCTGCGGGCCGATGGCCGCCAGCGCCGGATCGATTCGGCCGTTCAGCAGGGCGTCGGCGACCAGTTCGGCCGTGAGAGGGGCCAGCAGAATGCCGTTGCGGTAGTGACCTGTCGCGTACATCAGGTTCGGGAGTAGACGCGACGCCCCGATGATTGGCAACTCGTCGGCGCTCGCCGGACGCAGGCCAACGTAGGCACCAGCAAAGCCGGCCATCGATGCGTGGGGCACCAATGCGCAAGCGGCCTCCAATAGATCCCGAACGCCGGCCACCGTCGTGCCCTCCTCGAACCCGGCCTCCTCGACCGTTGCGCCGACGAGCAGCGTCCCGTCGTCCCACGGGACAAGGTAGCCTCGGCCGTGCCACGTCACGCGCCGAACGGCAGGGCCGTGCCATGCCAGACGCAACAGCTGCCCACGAACAGGGCGCACGGGCACCCGCGCCGGCACACCAACAATCTCGATCTGGCCCGACCAGGCGCCGGCGGCCAGCACCACGGCGTCGCCGGTGAGCGAACCGTGATCCGTCTCGACGACCAGGTCGCCATGCTTGGGGCCAATCCGGTGAACCGCACTGCCTTCGGTCAGGCGCGTCCCGCGCCGGCATGCCGCGGTGGAGAGCGCTCGCGTCAGATCGCCGGCCGCGGTAAACCCGTGGGTCGGCACGACGAGCGCCCCGAGGGCGGCCTCGCTCAAGTGTGGCTCTTCGGCGCGGGCGGCCTGGGCGTCGAGCAGGCTGGCTGCTACGCCCGCGGCTTTGAGCCGCGCCGCCGCGTGGCGAAGCTCCCCCAGCTCATCCTCGTTGAGGGCGACTTGCAGAGTTCCCGTTCGACGGTACGGCACCGGGACGCCGCTGTCGGCGACGACGTCCGCGATGAAATCGTCAAAGAGGCCGAGACTGCGGACCGTCAGATCGAGCAGCGTCGCGTCGGTCGCAGCCTCGATGTGCGGCGCAAGAATGCCGGCCGACGCGCGCGTGGCTCCCATGCCGGTCGCTCGCTGGTCGACAAGCCGGACTGAAGCGCCGCGTCTGGCGAGCTCGAACGCGATGGCGCATCCCACAATCCCGGCGCCGACGACGACGATGTCGGAGGAAGAGCGCGCCATGGCCGGGTGAGCTTACTCAACGCCGCGATCTAGAGCGCGTGGCGGGCACGGGCTCTCGGCAATCAACAACGCCTGCCGTCGCCTGGGTGCCATTGGCACTGCCGACGGAAGCGGCCGTGCCGTTCACGATGCGACCAACACCCCCCGCAAGGTAGCGCGTTCCGAGATCGTTCGACAGCCGCCCGGGTTGAGGCCCTCCGGCAACCGGTCTCGTGCCACTCACGCTGACACCAACGCACCCGGCGCTGCGCGCCACGCCAGGACCGACAACCACGTAGGAAACCACTGGTAGCGTCGGCACGAGGAATCCATCGGACTGATGGACCGTATTCGGCCGATCCGGACCATGCCCGACGATGACGAAGTTTGGATACGAGGGAGCCGGCAGCGCCGCCGGCGGGGGCGCCGGCTCGCGACCGCTCTTCAGCATCGAAATGACGACCGCTTCGCTGACGCCGGCGCCCGTGAGCATCACGAGCTCGTCGGCCTCGATGGCGAAGACGGACTTATCGCGATCGATCAGCGCGAGGAGCACCGCGTCGGACACGCCGGCCTTCGAGAGGGCGATGATGTCCTGGATGGTGGCTGCCGCCGCGGTCGGAGGCACGAGCCCAGTGAGAAGCAGAAGGAGAACTACGAGCGCGGATCGTTTGGCCATGGACCTCACCTTTCTTGGGCGCTGGGCCCCGCGGTGCGCAGGCGCGGGATCGCCGAGAACACGCCAATCTTAGCAGGACCAGCGATACGCGCGCGTCCCATCCATGCTCTCGGCCCAGGACATCTTCTTCATACGAAGGGGACAGTTGGCTCGTCGTGGCGGATTCTGTAGACTCTCATAGACCGTGAGTTGCCCCTGATCCCTCTGGTCGAGTTCGGGTACATTGTTTGCGAGAGGCGCGCTCGCCCCTGAGGAGTTCTCGCATGAAGTCAAATCGACTCGCATTCATCGGCCTGGCCTTCGCGTGTATCGTGGCGGCGTTCGGAGGCGGTTACCTCGCCTCGCGTCAGAACACGGTGCCGGTGCCGGCTTCCGCCCTGGAATCAACGACATCAACGCCATCGACAAGATCCGTTGCGCCAGGCGCGCCCGCAGCAAAGGCCTCGGATCGGGCAGGCCAGGAAGCCGCGGCCGGCATCGCGTCGAAGACGTCGCAGCCGGCGACGGCCAGGCTCGGCGAATCGGTCCGTGAGCCGGCACCGCAGGCGACCCGGGCAGCCTCCGCAGCCAGAACGGCGAACGTCCCGCCGAGCGAGTCGGCAGCGGTCGATCGCACGCCACTTGTCAGCGCCCCGGTGTCGTCAGCAGCGCCCCTGCCGGTCGTGCCCACCTCCACCGTCGACACCGCGCCTGTTGCGCCAGGCGTCCGTCCCGCCGATCGATCTGGAGAGGAACAGCCGCGCGCGTCCGATCCACCACAGAAAACGCTCGTGGAAGTGGTGGTGCCTGCGAACGCCGTGATCGGTCTGCAGACCGAGAATGGCCTGTCGAGCGAAACGGCCCACGTTGAAGATCGCGTCGAGGCCCGCGTCATGCGCGATGTAAAGATCGGCGACGAGGTCGCGATTCCCGCGGGCGCCCGCGCCATCGGCTCGGTGACCCAGGTCGAGATCGGAGGCAAGTTCAAGGAGCGTGCGCGGCTTGGCGTCCGCTTCCACACGGTGGTACTGGCCGACGGCACGCAGCTTCCCATCAAGACCGTGGCGATCGATCGCTATGGTGAAGCGCCTGGCGACTCGACTGCCGCGAAGGTTGGCGGCGGCGCGGTCGCCGGGGCCATCATCGGCGCCATCCTGGGC
>JBAUGX010000191.1:0-6592 GCA_049679965.1 Vicinamibacterales bacterium | reverse complement strand
GGTGAGCATGATCGGCGTGTTGACCGGGCCGCGCATCTTCTCGACCGCCTGCTCGAGCGACAGGCCGACGATCTGCTCGCCGTCGAGGTGGGTGATGAGATCGTTGGCCATGAGCCCGGCCTTGGCGGCCTGGTCCTGCTCTGCGTTGCCTCGTGGGCCATTCCGGGGGCTGGGCATCTGTGGCTCGGCCGCCGCGCCAAAGGGGTGGTGCTCCTGGTGACACTGTCGCTCATGTTCGCGGTCGGGCTCGCCATCGACGGCCGCCTGTTTCCGTTCGAGCTGTCTGAGCCGCTCGTTGCTTTGAACGCCCTCGCCGACCTGGGCATTGGCGTGCCGTATTTCATTGCGAGCCAGCTGGGGTACGGGAGCGGCAACGTGCGCGCAATCGGTTACGAGTACGGCAACGCGTTCCTCATCGTCGCTGGACTGCTGAACCTGCTGGTGGTCGCCGACGCCTACGACGTCGCGTTGGGCCGCAAGTAATGGCGTCGAGCCACCTTCTTCTGCTCGCGACGTTCGCCTTTTTCGTCTCGCTTGTTTTCGCGGTCCTCGCCAAGGATGAGATCCGCGAGCAGCTCCGATTCGGCGGCCTGATGTTCGCGGGCTTCCTCGTGTCGGCCCTGGTGTTCGGCTGGCTGATGTACCCCTTCCCGCTGAAATGATTGAAGGTACTACGCACGCCGCAGGGTTTCGATTCGCCATCGTCGTCTCGAGGTTTCACGACGCGATCACCACCCGGCTGCAGGCTGGCGCGCTCGCCGCGCTGGCCGCCAACGGCGTTCCCGCAGAACAAGTGACCGTCGTGCGCGTCCCTGGCGCGTTCGAGATCCCGCTCGCCGCGCAGCACGCCGCTGAGAGCGGCCGCTACAACGCCATTGTCTGCCTCGGGTGCATTATCCGGGGGGAAACACCACATTTCGAGTACATTGCGTCAGCCGTGTCGCACGGGCTGACGGCCGCCGCGGCCGCGACCGGCGTCCCGATGACGCTCGGCGTGCTGACGACGAACTCTATCGAGGAGGCGCTCGGTCGGGCGGGTGAGGGGGCCGGCAACAAGGGACACGAGGCGGCGGTTGCGGCGATCGAGATGGCGTCTGTCGTCGAGCAGCTGACGCGCGAGCAGGGTTCGTAGCGCGGGCCCTCGCGAGCGGGGGTGGGGCCCCGCGAGCATGAGAAAAGACCGACGGCATCGCGCGCGCGAGACGGCGCTCCAGATCCTGTACCAGTGGGAGGTCGGGCGCGCCGGGATCGACCAGGCGATCGAGACGTTCTTCACGTGGCAGTGGCCCGACAACCAGCCGCCCTCCGAGGCGCTGCGGGGCTTTGCCGAAGGGCTGGCTCGCGACACGGTCCGCGAACTCAGTACAATCGACGAGTTGGTGGCCGGCACGGCCGAGCACTGGCGCCCCGAGCGCATGCCGATTGTCGACCGCCTGATTCTGCGGATGGCCACATGCGAGCTCATGCGAGACCGGGCAACGCCGGCGGCTGTCGTGATCGACGAGGCCCTCGAGCTCGCGCGCACCTTCAGTACCGAGGAGTCAGTGAAGTTCATCAACGGGATGCTCGATGCGATACGGAAGAAACTCGATGTGCCACGCTGATCGGCCGTGAGCATGTCCTCCCAGGAAGAACAGATCGCTCAGCGCCGCGCGAACCTGACGGAGCTCGGAAAGCTTGGCGTCGAGGCATATCCGCGTCGGTTCGATCGGCGCCACACGATTGTCGATCTGGTCGGTCGCTACGGCGAGCGGACGCACGACGAGCTCGAAGCCGAGCGCATCGACACAACCACGAGCGGCCGTATCCTGAGTATCCGCTCCTTTGGGAAGGCCAACTTCCTCGTGCTGTCCGACGGACTCGCCAAGGTGCAGGCCTACGTCCGCCAGGACGGCGTGCCCGCGCGTGATTTTCAGACCTTCAAGCTGCTCGACTTCGGCGACTGGGTCGGCGTCGAAGGGCATCTCTTCAGGACCAAGACCAACGAGTTCACCATCTGGGCATCGCGGCTCCACTTTCTGGCCAAATGCCTCGTCCCGCTGCCAGAGAAATGGCACGGATTGACCGATGTCGAGACGCGGTACCGGCAGCGCTACCTGGATCTGGTTGTCAATCCCGACAGCCGTCGCGTGTTCGAGACCCGCAGCCGGATTGTGGCCGCGATCCGAACGTTCATGACCGCCCGCGGCTACCTCGAGGTCGAGACGCCGATGATGCAGCCGCTCGCCGGCGGCGCACTCGCGCGGCCGTTCACCACGCACCACAACGCGTTGGACATGGACTTGTATCTGCGGATTGCCCCGGAGCTGTACCTGAAGCGGCTGACGGTGGGGGGGATGGAGCGGGTCTTCGAGATCAATCGGAACTTCCGGAACGAAGGCATCTCGACCCAGCACAACCCCGAGTTCACGATGATGGAGTTCTACGAGGCCTACGCGGACTACCAGGTGCTGATGACGATGACCGAGGAGATGATCGCCACGGTTGCGCGGCAGGCCGTTGGGAGCGATGAGGTCGCCTTCGGCGAGCACCGGATTTCGTTCAAGGCGCCCTTCGCGCGGCTGTCACTCCGTGAAGCGGCGCGCGAATCGGCGTCCGCGCGACTCGGGCGGGAGGTATCCGACGCCGAGCTGCGGCGCAGCGAGGGGGCCGCTGCCGTCGCGCGCGAGCTCGGTCTCGAGGTCAGGCCCGGGTCGGGCGCGGGCACCATCACGGCCGAGATCTTCGAGTCGCTCTGCGAAGAGCGGCTGATTCAGCCGACCTTCGTCTACGACTTCCCGACCGAGGTGTCGCCCCTGTCGAAGCAGAAGCCGGACGATCCCGACACGGTGGAGCGGTTCGAGCTCTACATCGGCGGTTTCGAGGTGGCCAACGCCTTCAGCGAACTCAACGATCCGGAGGAGCAGCGACGGCGCTTTGAGGCCCAGCTGGCGAGCCGGGCGCGCGGCGACCTCGAAGCGCACGAGATGGACGAGGATTACATCCGCGCGCTCGAGTACGGCCTGCCACCGACCGCGGGCGAGGGTGTCGGGATCGACCGGCTGGTGATGCTGCTCACCAACAGCCAGTCGATTCGCGACGTGATTCTGTTCCCGTTGATGAGAAAGCGCGACTGACGAAGATGCCTTTCGAACTGCAGATCGCCTTGCGGTATTTGCTCGCCAAGCGGAAGCAGGCGTTCATTTCGGTCATTTCGTTCATCTCCACGCTCGGAGTGGCTGTGGGTGTGATGGCCGTCGTGGTGGCCCTGGCGATCATGACCGGGCTCCAACAAGAGCTGCAGGATCGCATACTGGGCTCGAACGCTCACGTGTACGTGTTCAAGGCCAGCGGCATCACCGACTACCGGGCCGATGTGGAAACGCTGCGTCGCGTGCCCGGCGTCCTCGGCGCGGCCCCGGCAATTCTCGGCCGGGGGCTGGCGTTGGCGGCCCGTGGCAACGCGCCGGTCCAGGTCAAGGGCATCGATCCGGCGCTCGAGCCGCAGGTCAGCGATTTCGCGCGCTCCATCCAATCGGGCAACCTGGACGATCTCGCGCCGTCGGGCGACGGCCGGCTGGACGGCATTTTTCTCGGCAAGGATCTGGCGACGACGCTTGATGTCACGATCGGCGACTCGCTCACCCTCCTGACGCCGCAGGGCACGCTCTCGCCGATGGGCATGATCCCCCGCAGCCCTCGGTTGCGAGTGGCCGGCACGTTCAGCCTCGGGCTCTACGAGTTCGACTCATCCTACGGCTTCGTCTCCATCGAGGCGGCGAAGCGTCTGTTCCGGAAGGAGGCGGCCGCCGACTACATTCAGCTGCGCGTCGACGATATCACCCGGGCGCCGCGCATCGCCGAATCGATCTCCGGGGCGGCCGGGTCGGCCTACCTGGCGAACGACTGGACCACCATGAATCGGCCGCTCTTTTCGGCGCTGTGGCTCGAGAAAGTCGCGGTCTCGCTGGCTATTGGGCTCATCGTCATGGTCGCCGCCCTGAACATCGTCGCGACCCTGATCCTGCTGGTCATGGACAAGAATCGCGATATTGCCATCTTGAAGACGATGGGCGCGAGCGCGAGGAGCGTGACCACGATCTTCGTTCTGCAGGGGCTGATCATCGGCATCATCGGGACGACTGTTGGTGCCGGACTCGGGTACGCCGTGTCGCACGTCTGCGATCGCTACAAGCTCATTCGCATGTCGAACGAGGTGTATCAGGTGCCGTACCTTCCATTCAAGGTGTTGTGGCCCGACTTCGCCCTGGTCGTGGTCAGTGCGATCCTGATCTGCCTGGTCGCGACCATTTATCCTTCGCGGCAGGCTGCCCGCCTCGATCCCGCGCAAGCGCTCAGATACGAATAGACGCCGATGCCGCTGGTCGACGCGCGCGGTCTCGTGAAGAGCTATCCGGTGGGCGGGACGTCGCTCACCGTGCTGCGCGATCTCGATCTGCAGGTCGAGGCAGGCGAGATGCTGGCGATCGTCGGCGCGTCCGGCGTCGGGAAGAGCACGCTCCTACACGTGCTCGGCGGGCTCGATCGCGCCGACAGCGGGACGATCGCCATTGCCGAGACGATGCTGACCGCGCTCGCGGATGCCGAACGGGTCGCGTTCCGCAATCGCCGTATCGGGTTCGTCTTCCAGTTTCATCATCTGCTGCCGGAGTTCACCGCCGTCGAGAATGCCGAGATGCCAATGCGGATCGCGCGCCTGCCAGGTGCCGAATCCCGGCCCCGAGCCGAGGCGCTGCTCCGGCGCGTCGGGTTGGCCGAGCGCCTGACGCATCGGCCCGGGATGCTCTCGGGCGGAGAGCAGCAGCGTGTGGCCGTCGCGCGTGCGCTGGCGATGCGTCCGTCGGTGCTGCTTGCCGACGAGCCGACAGGCGACCTCGATGAGCAGACGGCCGACTCGCTCCACGCCCTGCTCCGCGAGATGCATCAGACCCAGGGACTGACGTCGATCATCGCCACCCACAACATGCGACTCGCCGCGGCCTGCGATCGGGTTCTGCGTCTCGAAGGCGGCCGTCTGATTCCCGCCAGCACCTAGGCCGATACGTCTCACAGAGGCCGGATCCCACGTGACGCTCGCACCTTCGAGCCGTGCAAGCGCGTCTTACGAGTGGGGCGAGAAGCCTA
This sequence comes from Vicinamibacterales bacterium, assembly GCA_049679965.1. Classification (GTDB taxonomy): domain Bacteria; phylum Acidobacteriota; class Vicinamibacteria; order Vicinamibacterales; family CAVVIG01; genus 2-12-FULL-65-11. The sequence continues at coordinate 1,468 of JBAUGX010000191.1, read as the reverse complement.
ATGCTGGCAGGTACTTATCTGACGTGGGCGTGCGTCAAAACTGAAGCCATGCCGTATAATGGGGTTCACGCGACCATGATCCCAACCCCTTCGGCTTTTACGTAGGTACCCAGGATGTTCGAACGGTACACGGAAAGGGCCCGGCGAGTACTCTTCTTCGCCCGTTACGAGGCCAGCCAGCTCGGCAGCATTTCCATTGAAACCGAGCACCTGCTCCTGGGCCTGATTCGTGAGGGCAAAGGACTCACCAGCCGGATTTTCGCCCGCTCGCATCTTTCGCTCGAAAACATTCGCAAGGAAATCGAAGGTCGCACGGTCTTTCGCGAAAAGGTGTCGACCTCGGTGGAGATTCCCTTCAGCGCCGAGACCAAGCGGGTGCTGCAGTTTGCGGCGGAAGAGGCCGACCGGCTTCTCCACAACTACATCGGGACCGAGCACCTGCTGCTCGGCATCTTGCGCGAAGAGCGGTCGGTCGCGGCCTCCATCCTCACCGAGAAAGGGATGCGCCTGGCCGCCGTTCGCGAGGACATCGTCCAGCTCCTGAACGAGAAGACGACGCTGACGCGGGTGAAGGAAACGCCGCTGCTCGCCGAGTTCAGCCGCGATCTCACCGAGTCGGCGATGAAGAATCAGCTCGATCCGCTCGTCGGACGAGACCACGAACTCGAGCGGGTGCAACAGGTCCTCTGCCGTCGCACCAAGAACAACGCCGTGCTCATTGGCGAGCCGGGCGTCGGCAAGACGGCGATTGTCGAGGGGCTGGCGCAGAAGATCGTCTACGGCGACGTGCCGCACTTCCTTGCCGACAAGCGCATCCTGGCGCTCGACATCTCGCTGATTGTCGCTGGCACGAAATACCGCGGTCAGTTCGAAGAGCGCCTCAAGGCGATCATGAAGGAGCTGACCGACAACCCCAACATCATCGTGTTCATCGACGAACTGCATACGCTGGTGGGTGCAGGGTCGGCCGAAGGGTCGCTCGACGCGGCCAACATTCTGAAGCCGGCGCTCAGCCGCGGCGAGATCCGCTGCATCGGCGCCACGACGCCGGCCGAGTACCGCAAGTACATCGAGAAGGACCGATCGCTCGAGCGCCGCTTCCAGGCGATCAAGGTGGACCCGCCGGGCGAGCGCGAGACGATTTCCATTCTGCTCGGCGTCAAGGACCGGTACGAGAGCTTCCATCACGTCGAGTACACCCGCGAGGCGATTGAAGCCGCGGTGTACCAGAGCAATCGCTATATCACGGACCGGTTCCTGCCCGACAAGGCCATCGACCTGGTCGACGAGGCCGGCGCGCGCGCGAAGCTGCGCGAGGCGGGCTACAGCGAAGAGTTCGGCGAGATCAACAAGAGCATCCGCGTGGCCGTCGAGCAGTGGGAGAACGCCTCCTCGCAGAAGGACTTCGAGAAGGCGCAGTTCTACCGCGACCAGGAAGTGGCCGCGCGCGAGAACCTCCAGCAGTTGG